>JAUVBO010000635.1 GCA_030591195.1 Pseudomonadota bacterium | reverse complement strand
CGCGACGCTCTCGCTCCCGGAGGCTGCGTCCTCCGCGGGCGCCCCGTCGCCGTCACCGGAAGGCTGGCCCGCGCGACGCATCCGGAGGTTGACCAGCAGGCCACCGGCCAGGCTGGCCGCGGCCACCGCGGGGACGAAGTAGCGCGCCACTGGTCGCGAGACGTCCTGCCACAGTCGGGTCAGTGAGGTGTGTCGCGGCGGGTGGATCGCGTACTGGGCCAGCACCTGTTGCCGCGCTGACTCGGGGGCGTAGTAGACGCGCGGGCCGACCTGCACCTCGGGGGTGGTCAGCGGCCGCGCGTTGCGGGCGGCGATCATCCGGCTGACGTCGCTGGTCGGGTCGTCGAGGTCGCCGAAGTGCCGACACTCGGAGAGGCAGGTCTCGACGCAGGCCGGCTGCTCGCCGCGGGCGACGTAGGGCGCGCAGAGGTTGCACTTCTGGACGATGCCCTTGGACTGGTCGGCGGTGCGCGCCCCGTAAGGGCACATCGAGATGCAGTTGCCGCAGCCGATGCAGACGTCGGGGTCGACCACCACCAGGCCCTCGGCGGTGGCGTAGGTCGCGCCGGTCGGGCAGTCGGTGGTGCACGGGTGATCGTCGCACTGGTTGCACAGGCCGGGGAAGAAGGTGATGCCGAGGTCCTTGCCGCGGGTGCCGTGCTCGTACTCGTTGACCCAGTCGCGCCGGGCCCCGGGGCCGACGTCCCAGCGCTCCTTGCAGGCCGAGACGCAGGCGCGACAGCCGATGCACTGGTCGAGCTCGATCATCATGCCTAGGCGCATGGGTACATCTCCCGCTCGGCGTCATCGAGGGGGCGCACCCGGACGAACTGCACCCGCATCCCGGTGCCGCCGCTGATCGGGTCGACCGCGTAGTCGTCGATCACGTCGGTGTCGCTTCCCCCCGTGCAGCAGGTCTGCCGCAGGCCCGGCGCGCGGTGACCGAAGCCGTGCACCGTGTAGACCGTCTTCTTCTGCACCCGCTCGCTGATCCGCGCCACCAGCGGCCCGGTGAGATCGCCGTGGGGATTCTCGAGCATCACCGGCGTCCGGTGCTTGATCCCGAGCGCCTTGGCGCAGCAGGGGTTGAGCCAGAGGCAGTTGCCCGGATCGAGGTCGCCGAGGATCTGCAGGTTCTGGGTCCGGCCGAAGGTGTGCATCGGCGAGCGGCCGTAGAGCAGCCGTAGCATCCCCCGCGGCGGCTCGGGCAGCGGCCGGTGCACCGGCAGCGGATCGAAGCCCGCCGCCTTCAGCCGCTCGCTGTAGAGCTCAACCTTGCCCGAGGGCGTGTGCCAGTGGACCTGCTCGCCGGGCGCGAGGTACGGCTTGACGTCGACCTTGGGGAAGGCGACGCCGTCCCGCTTGAGCTGGGCCAGCGTGACCCCGGTCCCGACCAGGCGGGCCTCGAGGAACTGCTCGATGGTGTCGAAGGCGAAGAAGTCGCCGACCCCGAGCGCGGTGCCGAGCTCCTTGGCGATGCGCCAGCCGGGCCGGGTGTCGTAGGGCGACGTCACGGCTGGTTGACGCAGGGCGATGAACGGCCGCTTGCCGGGCCAGGCGCTGAGGTCGTCGTAGCGCTCGAGGTAGATGTCCTCGGGCAGCAGCACATCGGCCCAGCGGGTGATCTCGGTCGGCTGCACGTCGCAGACGGCGAGGAAGTCGAGGGCCCGCAGCGCCTCTTCGGTGTGGTGGACGTTGGGCATGCTCTGGATCAGGTTCGTGCCGTGGACGAACCAGCCCTTGATCGGGTAGGGCTTGCCGGTGCGGGTCGCGTCGCGGATGCCGTTGGTCGTCGGCTCGAGCGCGAACGGAAAGCGCTCCGCGGCCTTGTCGACGTGGTCGGGCAGCTCGGGATAGTCCGGCCCCGGGAAGTCCGCCAGCGTTGGCCGGGAGGGCCGGAAGGTGCCGCCCTCGCGCCACCAGGCGCCGAGCAGCGCGTTGAGGATCGCCTGGCCCCGCGCCCGCTGGGTGTCGGCCTCGCCGTACCAGGTGACGTGCCGTCCCGGGTGGACCACCACCGCGGGCATCGCCTTGACCATCATGTCATAGGCTCGCTCGATGTCCCGCGCCGGCACACCGGCCTGCTTGGCCGCCCAGGCCGGCGTGAACGGTTTCACGTGGGCCGCGAGCTGCTCGAAGCCGGTGCAGTGCTGCTCGACGAAGGTGCGGTCGTAGCGGTCCCGGGCGATCAGCAGGTGCAGCCAGGCGAGGATCACCGCCGTGTCCGATCCGGGGCGTACCGGCAGCCAGAGGTCGGCCCGGGCCGCCACCGTGCTCAGCCGCGGGTCGAGCACCACCAGCGACGCGCCCCGCCGCCGGGCGGCGACGAACTGCTGGACCTGGCTGTTGTGGGCGTTTTCACCGAGGTGGGAGCCGAAGAGCACCATGCAGTCGGTGCGGTCGAGGTCGAGCGGCTCGGGGGAGGGGAGCTTGACGCCGAAGGTCAGCTTGTAGCCGACGTTGCGCGGGCCCTTGCACTGGGCGTAGGCCGGCGCGGCGTAGTTGGGGCAGCCGAAGGCGATCATCATGTTGCGGACCATCGGTCCGCTCTTGCCGTGGTAGAAGACCGCCAGGGCGCGCGAGCCGTGCTTGGCCTTGATCCGCTGGAAGCCCTCGGCGATGGTGCGGTAGGCCACCGGCCAGCCGACGCGCTCGAACTTTCCCTCGCCCCGCTTGCCGACCCGGACCATCGGGTAGCGCAGCCGGTCGGGGTTGGTGATGAAGTCGGCGCCGGCGTTGCCGCGGGCGCAGAGCTTGCCTCGGGACGATGGATGATCCGGGTGCCCGGTGACGTAGAGCACCCGGTTTCCCTTCACGTGAGCCTTCAGGCCGCAGTTCCAGAAGCAGACCTCGCAGAACGAGGGCACCACCCGGTCGGGCACCGGGGCCTCGGGCACCGGCAGCAGGTCGAAGGCCTCGGCCTCCGACGAGCGCGAGCTGGTGACCGCGGCGGCGGTCACCGCGCCGGCCGACTTGAGCAGGCTGCGGCGCGACAGCTTCAGTTTGTCGGGTCGGGGCATTGGGTCTCAGTCCCCCTCGTGGGCCGGCGGCGACCCGCCGGCGGGCGAGCTTCGATCCTCGGTGCAGCCATCCAGGCAGCGGATGAGCTCCCTCAGGCGGGGCTCGGCGATGCGGTAGACGGCGTGGCCCCCGCGTCGCTCGGCGGCGACCAGTGAGTGGAGGCGCAGGATGCGCAGCTGCTGCGAGACGATCGACTGTCGGGCCCGGAGCAGCGTCGCCAGCGCGCCGACGTGCTCCTGTTTGCGGCAGAGCAGAGCCACCAGGCGCAGCCGCAAGGGGTGGGCAAGCCCTTTGAGGATGTTGGCGGCCACGGTGGCCCGGGCGTGGTCGTCGCCGATCTGGCCATGCTCCTCGAGCTCTCGATACTGCGATGTCTCTACTGTCATCGAATACGATATCGCTAGCACGAGATATGCCAGCCCCCGCGGTCGGTAACACCTGGCGTAAATAGTCAAGAATATGCAATGTTAATATGTAATTACGAGTCTCGACCGGACTGGCTGGGGAGAGCCCCCGTCCAGCGGGAGGCATGCCAATCTGCAACGCGTTGCGTCGTGTCGTTGCAATATTGAAACGACAGCCCCGGACCGAACCGTGCAAGCGGGAGGCAACCATAGTGACAACCAACACAACATGGTGAGGCCGAAACCCCCCCCGACGATCG
>JAUVBO010000781.1 GCA_030591195.1 Pseudomonadota bacterium | reverse complement strand
TCTTTTCCGCCGACGGAGTGCCCTACACGCCGCGCGTGCAGCGGTGGAACCGTCGGCGACTGCCGACCCGCGGCAGGGACCCGATGTGGACCAGGGTCACCGGCGCGCATCGTGGAGACAAGATCAAGATGGAGCGCCAGGGCCGCTCGCGTGGGGTGACCGACAAGGACCTGGCAAAGGTCAAGAGCTATGACCAGCTTGGGGCCGTCGCGGAGCGGATGGTGGTCTGGAAGGGCGTTCCCAAGGTCGGCTCCACCACCGGCGCGCGCGAGCCGATCACGATCAAGCCGCGCGTCGACAACGCCCAGGATATCCACGTCAACACCCAGACCAGCCGCGATCGGGTCTGGTGGCCCGCCTCGACGGTCAGGGTCACGGCCACCGACCGCCGCGGCAATCGCCTCGCCGTCACCGGTCCGAACGGCGAGTCCAACACCCGGGGCGAGGCCCGCTTCGCAGTCGCGGGGCTCCCCGTGATGAACACCCAGGTGCCGAGCTTCATCAAGACAGCGCCGGCCATCGCCAACGTCAACCAGCACGGCGCGCACCTGCCCAGCGCCCGGGCCTGGCTCCAGTCGAAAAACCTGCTGGTCAGCGAGCCGACCAAGAACAACGCAACGATCAACGAAGGGAAGGCTCAGGTGGCAGCTGGCAAGAAGACCCTGGCCAAGATCAAGGGCATGCAAAGAGATCTCAAGGGGCTCACTACCCGGACCGCGAAGGGCCTCGCCGGCTACAAGACTGTCAAAGACCCCAAGGGGACACTCGCGAAGGCCCAGAAAAAACTCGCCGACCTGACGGCCAAGATCCCGCAACTGACCAAGCAAGGCAACGACGCGGTGGCTCAGGGCCAGCGAAAGATCGCCGAAGGCAACGAGGTTCGCGTGATGCTAGTCTCGCTCAGCGCCGGCCCCAACGGCGCGACGTTCAACACGGCCAACCCCGAGCTGGCCAGCTCGAAGGTCAAGAACACCACCAGCGGGAGGCTCTCGCTGGAGAACGGCTACCTGAAGACCGACGTCGCCGGCAGCCGTGACCAGGTGCTGCGAACCTCGATCTCCTTTCCGGCCGACACCAACAACGTCGGATCCTCGCTGACCGTCGACCACCTGGTCCCCAACTCGACCCAGAAGCCGCTGACGGTGATCGGCGGGGTCAAGTTCTACCAGATGAACCCGGTCCCCGGCACGATGCGCGTGGTCCACGATCAGCCCCAGCAGTAAGTCAGCCCGCTCGGTAAGCCAGCCCGCTCAGTAAGTCCCCTTCCGCATCAAACCCCACCGGGCACCCACGACGCGCCAGCCCTCGGGCCATCAGACCGACGAGACATCGACCTCGATGATCGCGGCGCGCATCGCGCGAGCATCGGGATATCGCTCGGCCGCCTGCTGGGCCATCGCGCGGTCGATGATCGCGACCAGCCGCGGCGGCAGGTCGTCGCGCTGCTGGGCCAGCGGTGGATAGTCGTGGCTGAGGATCCGCTGGGTCACCTGGGCGACGGATCCGCCGACGAAGGGCGGCCGCCCGACCAGGGCGTGGTAGAGCACCGCGCCGAGGGAGAAGACGTCAGCCCGCTGATCAACGTCGCGTATCCCCCGCGCCAGCTCGATCGGCATGTAGCCCGGGCTGCCGAGCATCGAGCCCAGCTGGGTCAGCCGGTTGTCCGGGTCCACCGTCAGATCGATCAGCCGCGCCACGCCGAAGTCGAGGATCTTGACCTGCCGGCGCCCGCTGTCGAGCCGGGCGAGGAGGATGTTCGCCGGCTTGAGGTCGCGGTGGACGATCCCCTCGTCGTGGGCCGCCGCGATGCCATCGAGGAGCTGCTGGGCCAGCTTGACCACGGTGAAGGCCCCGAGCGGCGGCCGGCGGTCGAGGTAGCTCTGCAGCGTCTCCCCCGGGTGATACTCCATGACCAGGAAGGGTCGCCCGTCGTCGAGCTGGCCATGATCGAGCAGGCTGATCACGTTGGGGTGGTGGATCCGCCCCACCGCCTGGCCTTCGTTGGCAAACCGCCGCCGCGCCCGCTCGCTCGGCGCGAGCAGCTCGCTGACGACCTTGACCGCCACCGGTCGACCGACCTTCTGATCGCGGCCGCTCCAGACCTCGGACATCGAGCCCTCGCCGACCTTCTCGACCAGCTGGTAGCGACCAGCCACCAGCAATCCCTGGGTCAGCGAGACGATACCGTGCACGACGCGAGACTATCCCGCCGACAGCCGAGTCACTTCAGCAGCCGCAGCACTGCGAGCGCGGCGGCCACCACCACCGCCGCCACTCCGACGATGACCACCACCCGCATCCAGTCGCGCTGGGCTCGGGCATCACCACGCATCGCGGCCGCGGGCGCCGCCGGCCTCACCGTCACCGGCGCCAGCTCTGGCACCTCCTCGCGCCTGGCCCGGGGCGGCTGGCCGCCACCGGGGAGCCCCTCATCGACGCCCCTCTCCTGCACCGGGGCCTCGGGGATCACCACGGAGATTCCCTCGCCCGGGGCGGAGGCCTGCGGCCGGGGCGCCGGCTCGGGAGCCCGACGGGGGGCCGGCGGCGCCGTGCGGACCTTGATCGGCGTCGCAGCCGGAGCTGGCGCCGGGACCGGGGCCGGTTCGAAGGGCGGCGGGGTCAGGTCCGGCGCTTCGTGTCCGACGAGGGTCACGTGCGGCGAACGGCCCGGTGGCCCAGCCTCGGACTCGGCGACCTCGTCGGCGATGGCCTGGGCGAGCAAACCACTGCGGTCCCTGGAGGAAGGCTGTCCAGTGGACCCGTCGAGCGGGGGGCTGCCTCCCGGCGGCTCCCAACCGCCCACCTCCGGCAGCACGTCGGGCGGAGGGAGTGGCGCCGGCCCGGCCATCCCGACAGGTTCGAGGGACGCGCTGCGGGAGGAGAAGGGGCGCGAGGGCAGCCGCCCCGAATACGGCGGCGCCGGCAGCAGGCCAGACCCTTCCGGCGAAGTCTCCGGCTCCGTCTCCGGCATCACCGAGTTCCAGCCGTCGGAGGTATCGCGGCTTGCCGGCTCCGGGCGCACTGGCAGGTCCTGGCCCGTGCCAACAGCCGCCAGCGGGGGCCGCTCGGGCAGGTCGTGCCCGGTGCCGATCGGCCTCATCGGCCCGGGCGGGGGGGAAGGCACGGGTGGGCGGCCGATCGACGACGCCGGGATCGGCGGCGGCGCGGGCGCCTTGGCACGCCTGGCGGGTACACGCTTGAGCGCC
>JAUVBO010000163.1 GCA_030591195.1 Pseudomonadota bacterium | reverse complement strand
CACGCCTCGTTGACCGACACCCGCCGGCCGGCCCGCAAGGTCTCGGCACGGCAGATCAGGCGCTCGCCGACCGCGGGGCGCAGCATGTTGATCTTGAACTCGATCGACACCACCCGCGCTCCCGCCGGGGCGAGGGTCGCCGCGGCGCCGCCGGCGGTGTGATCGGCGATGGTCGCCAGCAGCCCGGCGTGGGCGAAGCCGTCCTGCTGCAGGTGCCGCGGCTCGAGCGTGAGGGTCGACTCGCACCAGCCGGGGCCGCAGCCAGAGAGGCGGATGCCGAGCTGGTCGACGAAGGCCGCGCGCGCGAAGATCTCGGCGACGACCAGGGGGTAGTCTGGGTTGCTAGCTTAGGGTCGGTCCAACGGGTCCTCGTGACGGCTCCTGAGCAGTACTTGACTTGGCGGCCGAGATCTCGCATCTGGACGGGAGGATGTCGAGCGAATCCGCACCGCTGATCGGCTTCGTCACCTGCGCGGACCTCAGCCGCTACTTCCCGAGCGCCGCCGAGCCGCTGCTGACCCACGATGACCTGGTCGCCGCCGAGGCCCTGCGCGCGCGGGGTTACCGCGTCGAGCCGGTGGTCTGGGGCACTCCGGTCGCCCGGCTCGCCGGACGCTTCGCGCTGCTGGTGGTGCGCTCGCCCTGGGACTACATGGACTCGGCGGCAAACCGAGCGGCCTTCGTCGGCTGGCTCGGCGCGCTCGAGGCCGCGGGGCTGGCGGTGCAAAACCCGCTGCCGCTGGTGCGCTGGAACCTCGACAAGCACTACCTGCGCGAGCTCGCCGACCAGGGCGTCGCGGTGGTGCCGAGCCGCTTCGTCGACGCCGGCCAGCCGGCGGACCTGCTGGCGCTGTCGCGCGAGCTGAGGAGCGAGGCGATCGTCGTCAAGCCGTGCATCTCGGCGGCGGCTCACGACACCTTCTTGCTCGCCGGCGAGCGGCAGGTGAGCGCCTTCGACTTCGACCGGCTGCGGCGTGGGCGCGACTTCATCGTCCAGCCGTTCATCGATGCGGTGCGCGAGGCGGGCGAGTGGTCGGTGGTCTTCATCGACGGCCAGCCGGTGCACGCGGTGCTCAAGCGACCACCAGCGGGGGGCTGGCTGGTGCAGGACGAGCTCGGCGGCAGCGTCGTCAGCGGCGAGCCGCCCGGGCCGGTCGCGGTGCTCGCCCATCACGCGGCTGCCCGGATCAGACCGTCGCCGCTCTACGCTCGGGTCGACGTGATCGACGCCGACGAGCCGCTGGTCAGCGAGATCGAGCTGGTGGAGCCGGAGCTGTTCTTCCTCGCGCGGACGCTCGATGGCGAGCCGCGGCCCGCGCTGCCGGTGATCGAGGCCTTCTGCGCGGCGATCGAGCGCCGGCTGGCCGCCGCTGTGGCACAATGATCGCCGTCCCGTGAGAAGCTCTCGCCTCGTCACTGCGGCTCTGATCGCGACCCTGTGCCTGTCGGCGGGTTGTCGCTGGCTGTCGCCCTACGCCTCTCGGGCAGACCGGGCAACGGACGCGACGGTGGACAGCTTGCCCGAGGGTGGGGCGCTCGACGTCATCGCGCTGCCTGACCTGGAGGCTGACGCCCACGCCGTGGTCGGGGGGCGCCACGACCCTCCCTGTCCGCCGACGGTGGACCCGCACACCATCGCGCTCTACCTGTTCGAGGGCCAGGGCTCGACGCTCGACAACGCCGCCGGTGCGGACTTTCAGGGCACGCTCCACGGTAGTGTCGCGTCGCGGACGGCGGGGCCTCCTCTCTGCGGTGGCCGCGCCCTGCGGTTCTCCCCGCCGTTCGAGCTGCAGGTCTGCCAGATGTGTGGGGGCGCGACCGAGATCGAATGCCCGGTTTCGCCCCAGCATGGCGAGCTTCCGTCAGCGCTCGGCAGGGATCTGACCGAGGGATCGGTCGACTTCTGGTTCTTCGTCGATGGGCCGGGGCCGCCGAATCACGACTTCGGCCTGGTCGCCCGTGACGCCTGGGGCGTGGTCGAGTCGGGTCACCTCTCGATCCTCCTCGCGGGCGGGGTCTATGGCTCGGGCCGACTGGCGGTCCGGCTGCAAGGTCAGAGCGGCGACCAGGGGCGCTGCTCGCCCGAGCCGCTCGCCCTCGATGCCTGGCATCACGTCGGCGTCAGCTTCGGCCAGGCGGGGCTGAAGGTCTTCGTCGACGGCGTCGAGGTGCCGCCCTCGCCGCCCGAGAAAGGCGTACCTCCCTTCGACTGGTGCAGCACGGTGACCGATCCGATCACCATCGTGGGCAACAGCGAGCCCTGGGTGCTCGGCTGGATCTCCCACCGCACCTGCCCCGGCACCACCGACCAGCTGTACGGCCCGCTGGAAGACGGCGCCATCGCCAACCTGCGGATCAGCGACGTGGCCCGCGACTTTTCCGATCTGGGCCTGCAGCCGTGACCGCCGCCGCTACTTCTTCAGCTTGCCCAGCCTGGCGAAGGGGTTGTGGCTGAAGCGGTCGCCCGGTGGCCTGCCGCCGCCACCGCTGCCGCCGCCCCGGCCCCGGTCGGCGCGGGGTCCGTCGCCCCGGCTTCGGTCGCCCCGGGCGCCGCCGTTGCGCCGGCCGTCGCGGCCGCCACCGTCGCGCTCGCCACCGTCGCGCTCGCCGCGCCTCGGTCCCGGCTCGGAGCGCGCCGAGAGCGAGATCCGCTTGCGGTCGAGGTCGACGCCGAGCACCCGGACCTTGATCTTATCGCCGACCTTGACCACGTCCTTCGGGTCCTTGACGAAGTGGTCGGCGAGCTCGGAGATGTGGACCAGGCCGTCCTGGTGCACGCCGACGTCGACGAAGGCGCCAAAGGCGGTGACGTTGGTCACCACGCCCTCGAGCGACATCCCCTGCTGCAGGTCATTGAGGGTGTTGACGTCGTCGCGGAACTTGGGCGGCTCGAACTCCTCGCGCGGATCGCGGCCGGGCTTCCTCAGCTCCTCGACGATGTCCCGCAGGGTCGGCTCGCCGACCTCGTCGCTGACGTAGCGCGCGGTGTCGATCTTGCTCGCCAGGGCGGCGTCGCCGACCAGCGTGGCCACCGTCACGCCGAGGTCCTTGGCGACGCGCTCGACCAGCGCATAGCGCTCGGGGTGCACCGCCGAGGCGTCGAGGGGGTGGTCAGCCCCACGGATGCGGAGGAAGCCCGCGGCCTGCTCGAAGGCCCGCGGCCCGAGGCCCGAGACGGCGAGCAGCTGCTGGCGGGCGCCGAAGCGGCCGTGCTGCTCGCGGTGGGCGACGAGCTTCTTCGCCAGTGACTTGCGCACACCCGCGACGTCGGAGCGCAGGCTGGCGCTGGCGGTGTTGACCTCGACGCCGATGTGGTTGACGCAGTCCTCGATCACCTCGCCGAGCTTCTGCTGCAGCAGCGGCTGGTGCACGTCGTGCTGGTACTGTCCGACGCCGATCGCCTTCGGCTCGATCTTGACCAGCTCGGCGAGCGGGTCCTGCAGCCGGCGGGCGATGGAGATCGCGCCGCGCACGGTGAGGTCGAGCTCCGGAAACTCCTCGCGGGCCACGTCCGACGCGCTGTAGATGCTGGCGCCCGACTCGTTGACCTGTACCGTGAACGGCGCGCTGCGCTCGAGCGAGGCGAGCAGCTTGCGAACGAACGCCTCGGTCTCGCGGCCGCCGGTGCCGTTGCCGACCGCGATCGCCGCCGGATCGTGTTGCTCGATGAAGGTCGTCAGCCGCGGCCTCGCCGCGGCCTCGCCCTTCTCGCCTCGGTTGATGTAGATCGTCGTGTTGTCGAGGAACTTGCCGGTGCCGTCTACCGCCGCGCACTTGCAGCCGGTGCGCAGGCCGGGATCGACGCCGATCACCGGCTTGGCGCCGAGGGGCGGCGCCAGCAGCAGGTGCTTGAGGTTGTCGGCGAAGACGTCCACCGCCGCGCCGTCGGCTCGCTGCTTGAGCTCGGCGCGGATGTCCTTCTCGACGCTCGGTGCGAGCAGTCGCCGGTAGGCGTCGGCCACCGCCTCGCGTAGCTGGGCGGCGAAGGGCGAGCGCTCGTCGAGCTTCATCGCCCGCTCGATCCGGGCGACGATCGCCTCGACGTCGACCTCGATGCTGACCTTGAGCACCTTCTCGCGCTCGCCGCGGCGGATGGCGAGGAAGCGGTGCGAGGGGATCTCCTTCGCCCCCTCGCGGAACTCGTAGTACTGCTCGAACTTGGTTCGCTTGTCGGTGGCGCCCGCCGTGGCCGCGGCCACCACCACGCCCTGGTCGGCGGAGGTGGCGCGCACCGCGGCGCGGATGTTGGCGTTCTCGGTCACCTGCTCGGCGACGATGTCTCGCGCGCCCGCCAGGGCAGCCTCGATGTCGTCGACGCCCTTCGCCTGGTCGACGAAGGCCGCCGCTTCGGCGAACGGATCGCCGCCGCTGCCCTGGCCGATGATCCGCGCCGCGAGCGGCTCGAGCCCGCGCTCGCGGGCAATGGTCGCCCGGGTGCGCCGCTTTGGCTTGTAGGGCAGGTAGAGGTCCTCGAGCGTGGCCTTGGTGCTGCAGCCGAGGATCCGCCCGCGCAGCTCGGCGGTCAGCTTGCCCTGATCGGCGATCGAGGCGAGGATCTTCTGGCGGCGGTCCTCGAGATCGCGCAGGTACTCCTGCCGCTCGCCGATGGTGCGGATCTGCACCTCGTCCAGACCGCCGGTGGCCTCCTTGCGGTAGCGGGCGATGAACGGGACCGTGTTGTCCTCGGCCAGCAGCCTCAGCACGGCCTCGATTCCTCCGCGCGGCAGGCCGAGCTCGCTCGCCAGCACCGGCAGCGGATCGAAGGTGGCGGCCGGGGTGCCCTGGGAGTTGGCGTCGGTCATCAGCAGCTCATCCTCTATCGCGGGAAAAGGGGGTCTACGGGGGCGGGCAGGGGCCCGGGACAGGCTCGCATCATAACGGATCCGGCTTCAGCTCGCTCGCTCCTCACCACGGCGCAGCCGAGCGAGGTTGCCGCGGTGGCGCAGGAGGATCAACAGCATGATCATCGAGCCGGCCAAGCCGATCTCCAGGCGGGCTCCGAGCAGCCACAGGGTGACCACCGCGGTCAGGGTGCCACCGAGCGAGCCCACCGAAGAGATCCGGGTGGCCAGGTAGAGGCCGACGTAGACGACGAAGCCGAGGGCGCCGGCGAGGGGACAGACCGCGAGGATCACGCCGAAGGCGGTGGCGACGCCCTTGCCGCCGCGCAGCCGCAGGAAGGCGGGGTAGACGTGTCCGGCGACGGCGGCGAGCATCGCTGCGCCGATCCACCGATCCGCGCCGGGCTGGTCACCGACCACCCACCGGGCGACCAGCACCGGGATCAAGCCCTTTGCCAGGTCGAGCAGCAGCACCAGCGCGCCCGACCGCTTGCCGAGGGTCCGGGCGACGTTGGTCGCGCCGATGTTGCCCGATCCCTGCTCGCGCACGTCGATCCCCCGGGCCCGGCAGATCAGGTAGCCGAACGGGATCGAGCCGCAGAGGTAGGCGGCGATGGGGAGCAGCGCGAGCACCAGCCAAGCAAAGCAGCCGGCGAGCAGGCCGTCAACGCCATCGCGAGCGGCGTCGCATTGTCGAGGGGTTTCCTCTATCCTCTTGCGCATGACACGGGACAAGATCGGTTTCGCGCTGCTGGCGCCGGTGGTGATGCTCTGCGTCGCGCGCGGCCTCGTCGGATGCAAGAAGGACACCAACGAGGGCGCGGCGAAGCCGACCTTTGCCCAGGTGACGGTCCCCCCCGAGGTGCTCTCGTGGGTCGGGCTGCGTAGCCCGGATCGCACCGTCGATGGCCTGCTCGGGCTGGTCGGCCGGTTCGTCAAGCTGCCCGTCGGGCGCCAGGAGCTGCTCGACCTGCTGCTGCAGCAGGGCAAGCTGCCGCGAGATCTGATCGCGACCATCGACACCGGGCGGCCCTTCTGGCTCGTCGGCCTGTCGGAGGAGAAGCTCGGCGAGCCCCACCCGGCGGTGATCGTGTTGCCGATCCGCTCGGAGAAGGCGTTCCTCGCCGCCCTCGAGCGACGGCTGACGATCGCCGGCCGCAAGGGGGAGGTGGTGAGCTACAAGCCGAAGCCCGGGGCGGTGGGGGTGACCGGGGTCCGCGTGGCGATCCACGGCGGCCACGCCCTAGTGGTCAGCAGCGACAAGGCCCACGCGGTCTCGCGGGCGTTCATCATCGGCAACCTGCTCGGCGGCAAGCTCGCTCACGACGTCGAGCTCCACGTCTGGATGAAGCACGTCGCGGGCAGCGAGGGGATCAAGTCCCGGGTGGACCGGATGGTCTCGAGAGTGCGGCGGCGGATGCGGCTGCGCGGCCGGCCGGCCGAGATGGTCGCCGCCACCGAGCGATCGCTGCGCGCCTACATCGAGCTGCTGATGAGCGCCGAGGACCTGACCGTGGCCGCCGACGTCACCTCGAGCGGGATCACGGTCAAGCTGCGCGGCACCGGGCCGAAGGGCAGCCGCCTGGCCAAGGTGGTCGCGCGCCAGCGCGCCGGCGTGCCCTTCGGCTACCGGCTGCTGCCCGCCGATGCCTGGCTGGTGGTCGCCGATCGCGGCACCCAGGGGGCGCGGGGCGAGGGAGGCGGGCTGATCGGTACGGCCTT
>JAUVBO010000195.1 GCA_030591195.1 Pseudomonadota bacterium | reverse complement strand
CCGCGCCGTCGCCGTTCTTGACGAAGAACCCCTGATCGTACTCGAGCCGGTTCGGTGTGCCGACCACCGCGTAGTTGAGTCGGTCGGCGTGGAAGTACTCGAGCGTCTTGCGGATCCGCTGCTTGAAGTTGGTCGCGGCGACGATCTGCAGGTACTCCTTGAGCGGCAGCCGCGTCTCGCTGATCTCGCCCTCGGGCGACTGGACCACCAGCTTGAAGAAGTTGAAGCCACCTTGCAGGCCTCCGGAGATGACGATCTTGCTCTTCCAGCCCTCGCCGTACTCCGAGAAGACGTTGTGGATCGCCTCGTCACGCCAGCGGTAGCAGCCGATGGCGTCGAGGGTTGGCTGGATGTTCTGAAGCTCGCAGGGCATGCCGTGCTGCTCCGCCACCCGCCGGCCGAGCTCGACGCTCCAAGGGGACGAGTCAGCCTCGGGCATCAGCAGCGCGAAGGTCTTCCGCGGGCCCACCGCGCGGGCGGCGAGCGCCGCGCAGACCGAGCTATCCACGCCGCCCGAGATCGCGACGACCAGGCCGCGGCGGCGTAGCTTCTTCGTCTGCTCCACCAGGCGGGCACAGATCCGTTCGACCTCACCTTTGCAGTCGAGCGCCAGTGCGCTTGGATCCACCGTGTGTGCGGGTGTCATCGATCCCCCGTTCTTCGCCCCCAACGCCCCGGTCGGCTGTCAGGTCGCCTGCTTGCGTTGCACGTAGACCTCGATCGCCGCGAGGCTATCGAGGTTTTCGGGAAGCAGCTCCTCGTCGGCGACCGTGATGCCGAAGGTCTCCTCGAGAAAGGAGATCAGCTCCAGCACCGCGGTGCTGTCGAGGATGTCCTGCTCGAGAAAGGACGTCTCGTCGCCGATCTCGTCGCCGCCGCTGCCCATCAGGAAGTTGTCGACGACGTACTCCCAGACCTTTCGCTTGATCTCCATGCGCGTCACCCCGTCGCAGTCTCGGCTTCGACGTTAACCCGCCCCAGCTCCGTCTGGCCAGCGGGCGCCGCGGACCAGTTGCTCGTCGAGCAGCATCGTCGAGAGGATGCCGATGAAGGCCATGTTGTCGGCGAAGCCGATCGCCCGGCCCTGGGCGCACTTGTTGACCAGTTTTTCGGTGGCCACCGGATCGAAGTATCCGGCGCGCTTGATCCGGTCGGCGCCGAGCAACTCGCCGACGTAGTCGGCCGCCGGTGAGCCGTCCTTGGCGAAGAAGCTGCGGCTGTCGGGGGCGCGATAGGGCTGCTTCGGCCGCCTGGTGATCGCCGCCGGCAACAGGTCGGCCATCGCCTGCTTGAGCAGGACCTTCTCCTCCGTCCCGTGGATCTTGGCCGCCACCGGGAGCCGGGCGGCCCATTCGATGACGCGATGATCGAGGAACGGGAAGCGCCCTTCGACCGAGTTGGCCATCATCACCCGGTCGCCCTGGGACGAGAGCAGGTAGCCGCTCATCAGGGTGTTGATCTCGAGGTACTGGTCGCGACAGAGGGGCTGCCAGCGGCTGACCGCCGGTGGCAGCAGCTCGCTGATCACCTGGTAACGATCGAAGCTGGCCGCCGTCTCGGCCAGCTCGCCGACGAAGAACCGGTGGCTGCGGGCGGTGGTCGACCAGCGGGGGATGTGGCCAAAGTAGGGCCGGTCGAGGTGGTCGAGCCCCTGGCCGAAGAAACGTTTGGCGTAGGCCGCGCTCTTCATCGGCGAGGCCTCGAGGTATGGGTAGAGCCGGCCGAGCAGCGCGCGGGCTTGCTCGCCGCCCTCGCCGTCGGGGTCGGCGGCCCAGAGCCGCCGTAGCTGGGCCTCGCGGAAGATGTCGTAGCCGCCGAAGACCTCGTCGGCGCCCTCGCCGGTGAGCACCACCTTGTAGCTCCGCTCGCGGACCAGCGACGAGAGGAGCTGCAGCGGTGTCGGCGCGGTGCGCAGGACCGGCGACTCGGCGTGCCAGATCGTCTTCGGGAACGCCTCGCAGATCGCCGCCGTGCTGCAGCAGATCTCGCTGTGGTCGGTGTCGAGGTGCTCGACCAGCTGCTGCTGGTAGCGGCGCTCGTCGAACTCGGCGTCTTCGAAGGTGAGCGAGAAGGTGCGGAGCGGCGCGTTGGTGTAGTGCTTGACCAAGGCGGTGATCACCGCCGAGTCGAGGCCTCCGCTGAGGTAGGCACCCACCGGCACGTCCGAGCGTAGCCGCAGCCGCACGGCGTCGATCATCAGCGCCCGCAGCTCCTCGGCCAGCGCTCCGAGTGGCCGTGGGTCGTGGTCCTCGGCCCGCTCGGGGAAGCTCAGGTCCCAGTAGCGCCGGACCCGCCGCTCGCCCGCCTCGTCGACGACCATCAGGTGCCCGGGGGGCAGCGCGCTGATGCCGGCGAAGACGGTTCGCGGCGGCACAGGGGCCCAGTAGGTGAACAGCTGGGTCAGCGCCTCCGGGTCGAGCCGCCGCTCGAGCGCCGGCAGGGTCAGCAGGGACTTGATCTCCGAGGCGAAGACCAGCCGCCCCTGGGCCTCGGCGTAGTAGAGCGGACGGATGCCGACCCGATCGCGGGCGAGCACCAGCCGGCGGCGGGGCCGATCCCACAGGGCGATGCTGAACTGCCCGTTGAGCTGCTCGACGAAGCGCTCGCCGTGGTCCTCGTAGAGGTGGACCAGCACCTCGGTGTCGCTGTTGCTGTAGAATTTGTGGCCGCGGCCGATCAGCTCCTCGCGCAGCTCGAGGTAGTTGAAGATCTCGCCGTTGAGCACGACCCAGATCGAGCGGTCCTCGTTGTGGACCGGCTGGCGCCCGCCGGCCAGATCGATGATGCTCAGCCGCGCGTGCCCCAGGCCAAGCTGGTCGTCGCGGTAGATCCCCTGCTCGTCCGGGCCGCGGTGCTCGACGATGTCGATCATCCGCTGCAGGGCGTCAGCCTCGGGCGGAGCGCCCCGCTCGCCGAGCCGGAGGATGCCGGCGATGCCGCACATCTGGTTTCAGCCTTTCTCCGGGCTGCCCGGAGCTGCGTGCTCGCGAGCGAACCAGTCGCGCAGCTCGGCGCGCCGCAGCTTGCCGGTGTTGGTGCGAGGCAGATCCGCGACCAGCCGGATGTGGGTCGGCAGCTTGTAGCGCGGCAGCTCCTCGAAGCACGCCCGCTGGATCGCCCTCTCGGTCAGCCCGGCCCCGGGGGTCGGCACCACGTAGGCGGCGATCGCCTCGCCGTCGAGCTCGTCGGGCACGCCGACCACCCCGCACTGGGCGACCTCGGCCATCCGCTCGATCGCCGCCTCGATCTCCTGCGGGCCGACCCGGTGGGCACCGGCCTTGATCATGTCGCTCTGTCGCCCGACGATCGTGACGAAGCCCTCGGCATCGACCCGGGCCAGGTCGCCGGTACGCAGCCCCTCGGGACGGAGCGCCCGCGCCGTCTCCTCGGCGTCGTCCCAGTAGCCGCGCATGATGTTCGGTCCGCGGGCCACCAGCTCGCCGACCTCCCCAGAGGGCACCGGCACGTCGCCTCCCTCGGCGTCGAGCACCGCCAGCGTCACCGTCGGCATCGCCTTGCCCACCGAGCCGAGCTTGCGCAGCAGGTCGTCGGGAGACAGATAGGAGAGCCGCGGAGCGGCCTCGGTCTGGCCGTACATCACGAACAGCCTGGCCCCGGGGAACGCGTCGAGCACCTCGCGGGTCAGCGCCGGCGTCATCGGTCCACCGGCTTGGGTCAGGTAGCGCAGGCTGGTCAGGTCGTGCCTGTCGAGCAGCTTCGAGCGGGCCAGCCGGGCGAAGGTCGACGGCACCCCGGACAGCCCGGTGCATCGGTGTTGCTCGATGCCGCGCAGCACCGCGGCAGGGAAGGCGACGCTTCCCACGAGGCAGAGCGTGCCGCCGACGGCGACGTGGGTGTGGAGCACCGAGAGCCCGTAGCTGTAGAAGAACGGCAGGACCATCGCCATCCGCTCGTCGGGCTGGAGCTCGAGGTACTCGACGATCGCGGCGGTGGCAGCGAGCTGGTTGCCATGGGACGTCATCACGCCCTTGGGCGCCGCGGTGGTGCCCGAGGTGAACATGATCGAGGCCAGATCATCCTCGCCGATGCCCGCGTCGGTCCAGGGATCGCCGGCGAGCAGCGCCTGCCAGGGCACGACCTCGAGGTTCTCTCGGGCAGCGATCTGGGACTCCGCGGCCTGTGACGCACCGCGACCTGGAGCCGCTGGCGACCCCGGAGCGTCCTGCGGCACGGGGGCCGCAGTGAACGGCGCCCCGACGGTGGCGATCAGCCGCAGCTCGGGCAGCTCGCCGAGCGCTTGGTCGAGCAGCCTGCTGTTTCTCGCGGTGGTGATCACCGCCCGCGCCTGGCACCGGCGCAGCAGGCGGGCCAGGGGACGGGCCCGGGCGTCGGGCGACAGCGGCACCACCACCGCGCCGGCCTCGAGGATCCCGTAGGTCGCGACGAGCGACTCCGGTCGGTCGGGCAGCAGCAGCGCCACCCGGTCGCCGCGCTCGACGCCGGCGGCGCGGAGCGCGCCCGCCACGCTGGCGGCCTGGCGCTGAGCCTCGGCGTAGCGGAGAGAGGCGTGAGGCTTGGCGTCGATGAACAGCGGATGGTCGGGCGTCCGATCGGCCGAGCGGATCAGCAGGTCATGTAGCGCGCTCACCGGATACCCTCGTCCTCTCGCCGATCCTCTCCGCAGCAGCAGGTGGCCGATCCTCGCACTCGGCGACCTGCAGGGTCAATCGTGGCCCGCTCCCGCTACCTGGGCAGACGCGTGCCCCGGAGCCCGGCAAGGTCGGCCGAGGCGAGGCCTGGCCAGGATCGATTTGCCCGAGTGGCGCTCACTCCACGACATCGGTGGCCCAGAAGGGGATCGATCTGCCTGAGTGATCGCTCACCCGCTGACAGCTGTCCGTTGCCAGGGGGAGCTCGGTAGGCAACGGACGACCTTCATCATCAAGGGCCACCCTCCTCGGCATCGCCTGGGAGCCGATGGTCGGCCGCTCGTCGACACAGCGGATCATCTTCTCGCGGATCACTCGCACGCGCTGACGCTGCTCTCCCGAGATGGTCTTTCAGCCGAGGACGCGCTGGAGCAGCTCGAGGGCCTGGGCGAGCTCGTCGGGGGGGACGGCGGTGAAGCAGAGCCGGGCCCAGCCCTGGTAGTCCTTGCCGCAGGAGGCGCCGGGGGTGAGCAGCACGCCGGCATCGATGCAGCGCTCGAGGAAGGCGCCGATCCCCTCATCGGCGGCGAAGGTGCTGCTGGCGTCGAAGAAGAGGAAGGTCCCCGCCTCGGGCGGGGCCACGCCGACGGCCTCGGCCGCGATCCGGCCGGCCTCGGCGTACTTCGCCCGGGCATCGGCGACCCAGCCATCGCCGGTGCGGATCGCCTGGGCGCCGGCGAGCTGCATCGGCCGCGACGAACAGTAGGTGTGGAAGGCCTGCACCCCGCGGACCGCGCGCATGATCTCCGCCGGCCCGTGGGTGTAGCCGACGCGGGCGCCGGCGAGCCCGTGGCTCTTGGAGAGGGTGTGGGTCGCGAGGGTTCGCTCGGCGAGATCCTCGCGGTGCCAGATCGGGGTCTGCTCGCTGCCGCCGAAGCGCAGCGCCTCGTAGGCCTCGTCGGCGATGACCCACAGATCGTGGCGCGCGGCGAGCTCGGCGATCTGCGCCAGGGCGTCGTCGGGCAGGACCCGACCGGTCGGGTTGTTCGGCGAGTTGACGTAGATCGCCACGGTGCGCGCCGTCACCGCTGCATCGAGCGCTGCGGCGAGGTCGAAGCCGTCGCGGTCGAAGCGGTCGAACAGCGGTAGCTCCACCGGCACCGCGCCGCGAGCGGCGATGATGCCGCGGATCAGCGGCCAGTAGGGCGACGGCAACAGCACCTCGTCACCGGGATCGAGCAGGGTCTGGCAGAGCGCCGAGATCCCGGCGGTCGCTCCCGACATCACCTGCAGGCACTCGCGCGGGATCCTTCCCTGGTGGCGTGCCTCGATCGCGTCGAGCAGCTCGGGCATCCCCTGGACCGGGGCGTAGTTGTGCAGCCGCGGGTGATCGGCGGTGAGCTGGGCCTCGGCGCGAGCCGCGGCCAGCGGCTCGAGGTAGGTATCACCGACGTGGAGCGGATAGAGCTTGCGCTCCGGGGCGGCCCGCCTGGCGGCCTGGGCGCTGAAGACGGCGTCGGAGAGCTGGTTGGCGGTGGCGCTGTGGCCGGGAAAGCGTGGCATCGCAGCAGTATCGGACAT
>JAUVBO010000389.1 GCA_030591195.1 Pseudomonadota bacterium | reverse complement strand
GTCCGCTGCTCGACCAGCACTGCCCGGGCGTCTTCGAGCTGGTCGGGCTCGACGGGCTCGACGAGCCGCCTCCGGAGGTGGAGGAGACGGGCTCGACCTTCGCCCAGAACGCCGAGCTCAAGGCCCGCGAGACGATGGAGGCCACCGGCCTGGCCTGCATCGCCGACGACAGCGGCCTCGAGGTCGACGCGCTCGGTGGCCGCCCGGGCGTGCGCTCGGCGCGCTACGCGCCGACCCACCCCGAGCGGATCGCGCGGCTGCTCCGGGAGATGAAGGGCGTGCCCGCCGAGCGCCGGACGGCACGTTTTCGCTGCGCGGTGGCCTTCGTCGATCCGGAGCGGCCGGACGAGGTGGTGCTGCGGGCCGGTAGCTGCGAGGGCGTGATCCTCGAGGAGCGCCGGGGCGAGGGCGGCTTCGGCTACGATCCGCTGTTCTACGTCGAGGAGCTGGGCCAGACCTTCGCCGAGGCCGATGCCGTCGACAAGAACCGCTTGAGCCACCGCGGCCGGGCGATGGAGCGGCTTGCCAGCGCCCGCGACGCGCTCCGCTGAGGTTCACGGCTGGCGCGTGCCGATGGCGATCCGGCTGACGAGGAACTCTCCGTTGCCGGCGGCGTCGAGGTAGAACGCCAGGTCGAGCCCCTGCATGCCCCAGAGGGCCTGGCTCAGCTTCTCACTCACCAGGCCGTAGAAGGCCCGCACGCCGTACTGATGCAGCGTCAGCGTCTCGTTGAACTTCGGCAGGGTCGCTGTCAGCGTGTTGCCGCTGACGGCGATCGTCACGTCGCCAAGCTCGCCGGCGTCCTGGTAGCTGCCGGCGAGGGCGGCGAGCTCGGCGGCTCCCAGCGGCGGCGGGGTCGGGTCCTGTCCGGGGCCCTGGGCGAAGAGCTTGATCGCCTCGTCGGTCACCGCCAGCGGGTTGCCGTCGCCCGAGTTCATCAGCACGATCGCGCCGATGCCCTGGGAGGGCACCAGCACCAGATCGGCGGTCCAACCGAAGTTGCTGCCGGAGTGGCCGAGGGTCTCGACGCCCCGGCGCGTGGCCCACTCGAGGCCGTAGCCGTAGGCGTTGCCGGCGTGGAGGTGCTCGAGGGATGCGTGGCGTGCGGTGAGGGTCTTGACGCCCTCGGCCGACAGGGGCGCCGGGCCGCCGCCGGCGAGGATGACCTCGGCCAAGCGCGCCAGCTCCCGGGCGCTGCAGAAGACCCAGTTGCTCGGGCCGGAGAAGTAGTCGATCAGCGAGACGTCGGGGGCGACGGGGTCGGGCTCGTAGCTGCTGTGGCCGTAGGTGTGGTCGGCGGCCTGGATCGCGTTGCCGTCGAGGGTCGCGGTGGTCATGCCGAGCGGCGTCAGCACCTCGTCCTGGACCAGATCGAAGTAGCCCTTGTTCGCCGCGAGCTGCATCACCGCGCCGGCGAGCGAGTAGCCGGCGTTGTTGTAGTTCCACACCGCGCCGGGCGGGGCCCAGACTGGCCACGGGACCTTGGTGAAGATCTCGATCATGCTCTGCTGGCTGCTCCAGTCGATCGGTAGGCTGTAGAGCAGGTCCTCGTCGCCGAAGCCAAGCCCCGAGGTGTGCGTCAGCAGGTGGTGCAGGGTGATCCCGTCGGCTCCAGCCACCCCGGTGAGGTTGACCTGGGGGAAGTGGTTGCTGATCGGCGCCTGGAGGTCGATCACGCCTTGCTGGCTGAGCGCCACCGCCGTGATCCCGGCGAAGACCTTGCTCGTCGAGGCGAGGGCGAACAGCGAGTCGGCGGTCACCGGTTCGCTGCCACCCTGCTTGCGCAGACCGATGCCCTGCACGTGGGCCAGCTTGCCGCCGACCAGCACCGCCACCGCCGCCCCGGGAACCTGAGCCTTGTTCATCTCCGCGGTGGCGAATGCGACCAGCTGGTCGAACTTCTGCTTCACCTCCGCTGGATCGAGCTCGGGCCAGTCGGGCGCGCTGTCCGGTGTGGTGTCCGGCGCCGGGGTCGGGCCCCGGTCTGGTTGGGGCGAGGGTGGGCCCGGGCCGTCGGTCAGGCCGGCGTCGGGCGTGGGGTCGCTGCTGTCCGGATCGGCCGCACACGCGGCTAGCGCCAGCAGCAACAGGATCAGCCAGCTGGCTCGAACAACGCGCCTCGACATCAAAGCCTCCATGGGAGCGATTGCGATACCAGTGCTCCGGCATCATCGGTTCCGCTGGCGTAATGCACGGACCGTTCCAGCGCTTCGGTCGCTCCAACCGTCCGGATCCCTTCGCCCCTCTTTCAGGGCGCCCGCCCGGGTGAGCCAGCCCGGCGCGAGGGTCGCGCGCCACGATGGCACAACCCCTTGCCCGGTCAAGCGCCGTTGTTCCGCTGGGCGAAACGTGGTCCCCTGTGCGGATGCCAGAGAGCGCGAAGACAGGCCTGGGGCCGATCGGCCCGGCGGTGGTGGTGATCTGCCTCGGGCTGGGGCTGCCGGGCCTCGTCGCCGCCGCGGGGCCGATGGACAAGGGGGCGCTACCCGATCCGCTCAAGGAGTGGGTGCGCTGGGTGCTGCACGGCAAGGACTCGGCAACCTGCCCGATGGTCCACGGCGAGGACGACGCATCGCGTTGCCGGTGGCCCTCGCGGCTCGAGCTTCTCCTCGACGCGCGAGGCGGGCGGTTCGTCCTCGAGCTGCACCAGCACGCCCGGGGCTGGTTTCCGCTGCCCGGCGACGCCAAGCGCTGGCCCCAGGACGTGATCGCTGGCCGCACCCGACTCGCCGTCGTGGCCCGTGCGGGTGTGCCGAGCGTGCTGCTCGGCGCGGGCGATCACAAGCTCACCGGGCGCTTTCTCTGGGACGCCTTGCCCGAGTCGTTGCGCGTTCCGCCCGACACCGGGCTGCTCGCGCTCAGCGTCGGCGGTCGGCCGATCGCCCGGATCAACCGTCAGCCCGACGGCCTGGTCTACCTGCAGAAGAAGGCCGCGGCGGCGAGCGAGGGCGAGCGGCTGGAGATCGTCGTCCACCGCAAGATCGTCGATGACACGCCGCTGCTGCTGACCACCCGGCTGGTGCTCAACATCGCCGGCAAGAAGCGCGAGGTGCTGCTCGGGCGGTCGCTGCCCAAGGGCTTCACCCCCTTGTCGATCGAGAGCCTGCTGCCCGCGCGGGTCGAGCCCGACAGCCGGATCCGGATCCAGGTCCGGCCGGGGACCTGGACCGTGACCCTCACCGCCCGCAGCGCCGGGCCGGTCAAGGCGATCTCGCGGCCGAAGCCTGGTGGCCCGTGGCGCAAGGGCGAGGAGGTCTGGGTCTTCGAGGCGCGCAGCGCCCTGCGGCAGGTCTCGGTCGAGGGCGTCAGCGCGATCGATCCCCAGCAGACCTCGTTGCCCGCGGCCTGGAAGCGCCTGCCGGCCTATCCGATGAAGCTCACCGACACCCTGCGGTTGACCGAGAAGCGGCGGGGCGACGCCGCCCCGACCCCCGATCGGCTGACCCTCTCGCGCACCCTCTGGCTCGACTTCGACGGCGCGGGCTTGACCGCCAGCGACCGCATCAGCGGCGTGCTCCGCCGCGCCACGCGGCTCGAGATGGCGGAGCCCGGTCGGCTCGGCCGGGTGGCCGTCTCTGGCCGGGACCAGTTCATCACCCGCCTCGGCGACAAGCAGCGGCGGGGCGTCGAGCTGCGGCCGGGCTCGCTGTCGGTGGCCGCTGACAGCCGCATCGAGGGTAGCTCGCGACGGATTCCCGCCGTCGGCTGGGACCGCGACTTCCACCAGGTCTCGGCCCGGCTCAACCTGCCACCCGGCTGGCGGCTGCTGCACGCCTCGGGGGTCGACGAGGTGCGGGGGACCTGGCTGCGTCACTGGACCCTGCTCGAGATCTTCCTCGCGCTGGTGCTCTCGCTCGCCATCAGCCGGCTGTTCGGCCTGCGCTGGGGCATCGTGGCGCTGGTCTCGCTGGTGCTGCTGCTGCCCGAGCAGGGCGCGCCGAAGTGGATCTGGGCCGCGGTGCTCGCCTTCGAGGCCCTCTGCCGGGCCGTGCCCGAGGGGCGGCTGCAGCGGGTGCTGGCGGTGGGGCGCCACGGCATCTGCGTGGTGCTGGTGCTGCTGTCGATCCCCTTCGTCGTCGGCCACGTGCGCACCGGGATCTACCCCGCGCTCGCCCAGCCGGGCTTTGGCGGCGGCTCGTTCGGCCGCGCCTCCGGGGAAGCGCCAGGGTTCGTCGGCGGCAAGCAGGCCGCGCCGGTGGCGTCCCAGGTGCAAGAGCAGGAGCAGGCGCAGGACGACAGCCCAGACATGAAGATCAGCCCGCAGACGCTGGTCGACGCGGTGAAGAAGGCGAATGCCAAGCTCGACGGGTCGATCGTCTCGAGCAAGCTCCGGCGGCGCAAGCTGCCCGTGCAGGCGCGGCAGTTCAACCCGGAGAGCTACGACCCCCAGGCGATGGTCCAGACCGGACCGGGGCGGCCGAGCTGGAGCTGGCGGACGTTTTCCCTCGGCTGGAGCGGGCCGGTGCAGCGGGGCCAGATGCTGCGGCTCTACCTCAGCTCGCCGCTCGCCAACCTGCTGCTGGCCCTCGGTCGGGTGGCGCTGTTGATCCTGCTGGTGCTGCTGCTCTCGCCCTGGCGGCTGAAGTGGCCGCGGTCCGGCGCGCGGTCCGGCGCGGCCGCCGCGGCGCTGCTGCTCTGCCTCTGGCCGGCGGCGGGCCAGGCCGAGGCCCAGCCGAGCGATGAGCGCCTCGAGCAGCTCGGCGAGCGCCTGCTCGCCCGACCGGACTGCTCACCGTCCTGCGCGTCGATCCCGCGGATGACGCTCGAGGTCGAGCCGGCGATCCTCCGCGTTCGCCTCGAGGTCGCCGTGGTCGCCGCGGCGGCCAGCG
>JAUVBO010000882.1 GCA_030591195.1 Pseudomonadota bacterium | reverse complement strand
CGTGGTCGCTGAACTTGACCTTGGCGTGGAGCATCCCGGGGCGGGTGATGTCCTGGATGTAGCGCGCTCGTCCGGCGGCCTTGTCCGGTCCGTCGGGCCTGGGGTGCGGAGCCCCGATCTGGCGCAGCTCCTTGGAACGCTCGGCTTGCTTGGCCATCGTCACACGCTCCTGCTTCGGTGGGCGGCTGCGGCCCTGACCGAGGCGATGATCTGCTCGTAGCCGGTGCAGCGGCAGAGGTTGCCCACCAGCGCCTCGCGGATCTCGTCGTCGCTGGGATCCTCGTTGTCGGCGAGCAGGGCGGCGGCGCTGAGGATCATCCCCGGGGTGCAGAAGCCGCACTGGATCCCGCCGTGGTCGACGAAGGCGCGCTGGAGCGGCGACAGCTCGCCACCGGGACCGACCAGCCCCTCGATCGTCGTCACCCGGCGCCCGTCGGCCTCGAGCGCGGGGTAGAGACAGCTGTTGACCGGCCGCCCGTCGACCAGCACGGTGCAGGCACCGCACTCGCCGTTGCCGCAGCCCTCCTTGGTCCCGGTCATCCCCAGCGGACCGCGGAGCAGGTCGATCAACCGGTCAGCCGGAGCGACCTCGGCCTCGACCACGTCGCCGTTGACCCAGAGGGTGCAGGTCAGCCTGGGCGGCGCCGAGCCGTGGAACAGCACCGCGGGGTGTTCCTTGGTCGTCATCGCTGGCCTCGCTCGAGCAGGCGCGTGGCGGCGCGCTGCAGGTAGACGCCGACCATCTGACGGCGGTAGGTGGCGGTGCTCCGGACGTCGTCGATCGGGGCGACCTCGCCGGACGCAACGGCGCTGGCCTCGGCGATCACCGCCGGGTCGAGGTCGCGTCCCTCGAGCGCGCGCTCGGCCTCGCGCAGGCGAAGCGGCCGGGGGCCCACCGAGCCCGCGGCGATCCGGGCACGGTTGCAGCGAGCGCCGTCGAGGTCGAGCAGCAGCGCCAGGCTGACCTGGGCCAGATCCATCCGTACCCGGCTCTTCTTGCTGAATGTTGCGCGGGCAGTCGGCGGCGGGCGGTCGATCAGCACCGCTGCGAGGACCTCGTCGTCGTGTAGCCGGGTGCGGTTGGGTGCGACGAAGAACTCCTCCAGAGGTAGCTCGCGAGCACCGTCCGGCCCTTCGATACGCAGTCGCGCCTCCAGCACCAGCAGCGGCGGGGCGGTGTCGGCGCAGGGCGAGGCGTTGCAGAGGTTGCCGCCGATGGTCGCCGAGTTGCGGACCTGGGGGCTGCCCAGGGTCCGGGCCGCCTGGTGCAGCACCGGCAGCGCGGCGCCCAGCGCGCGGTGGGCGAGGAGCTCGCCGATGGTCGTCATCGAGTGAATCTCGATCGTCTTCCCCTCGGAGGCGCCTGCGATGCCTCGCAGCTCCTCCACCCGCCGCAGCGAGATCAGCGCCGGCGGACAGAGGTCGCCGCTGCGCAGCTGGACCATCAGGTCGGTGCCCCCGGCGAGGTAGAGCGCGGCGGCGCAGGTGCGCTTGATCTCCCACGCCTCCTCGAGGGTCGCCGGTCGGTGGTACAGAAACGTCGGCCGCGGCCCGGGCGGACGGGGGGCGGCGGTCGAGCAGGAGGCAGACGCCGCCTCCGGGGTCGTGGTCGGGCTACCCATCGGTTCTCTCCATCGTGAGCCTCAAGCGGTCAAAGCGCTCGCAGCGGCCTAGACGATCACGCGCTGCTGGCGCAGCGCGGCGATCTCGGTGTCCTCGACGCCGGCCTCGGCGAGCACCTCGGCGGTGTGCTGGGCGTACGCAGGCGCGAAGGGCAGCTCGCCGCCGGTCTGCTCGAGGTGAGGCGTGGTGACGGCTGCGGGGGGCAGCCGGATCACCCTGCCGTCGGGGGCCACTGTTCGCAGCAGCAGCGAGCGGAGCCACGGAAGTGCCATGATCTGGTCGACGGTGGTGATCGGCGAGTGGGGGATCGCGGCGCGGGCCAGGGTTTCGCTGGCCGCCGCTGCGGTCTGGCCCCCGGTGATCTCGCCGATGCGCCGGTGGAGCTCGACCTTGTCGGCTCGTCGGCCCTCGTTGGTCGAGAAACGTTCCTCGTCGAGGGTTCCGAAGAGCGGCTCGGCCACCAATCGCTGCCACTGGGCGTCGCTGCCGACCGCGACGTAGATGAAGCCGTCGCTGGTCGGGTAGGCGTTGACCGGGATGAACTGGCGGTGCTCGTTGCCCGCTCGCCGCAGCTCCTCGGGCGGGCTGCCCATGTCGAGCATCGGCAGGAAGGTATGCAGCCAGGAGACGGCGACCCGCGCCATCGAGATGTCGATCTTGCGGCCGGTGCCACGCTGCTGGCCCTCGAGCAGGGCGAGGATCACCTGGGTGAACGCCTCGTCACCGGCCTTGAGGTCGATCAGCGGCGGGCCACACTGCAGCGGCGGACCGTCGGCGTTGCCGGTGAGGTCCATGTAGCCCGCCTGGGCCTGGATCATCGGGTCGTAGCCGGGGACCTTGGGGTGGTCGCAGCCCATCGCCGAGATGCTGCACCAGACCAGCTCGGGTTGGAGCTTGCTGAGCGTCTCGTAGTCGAAGCCGAAGGCCTCGTGGCGCATTGGCAGGGTGTTGGTGCAGAAGACGTCCACCGGTAGCTCGCGGACCAGGCGGTGCAGCAGGGCCCGGCCGTCCGGCTGCTTGAGGTCGATGGCGATCGCCTGCTTGCCGACGTTAGGGGCGACGTAGTAGCTGTGGCGGTCGTGGCCGGCGACCTCGCGGCCGATGTAGCGGTTGGGATCGCCTGGGGTTTTTCGCCCCGGGGCCGGCGTGGCCTCGAGCCGGATCACCCGCCAACCAAGGTGTACCATTCGTAGTGTCGCGTAGGACATGCTGAGCGCCTGCTCGACGCTGAGCACGACCCGCCGCTTGTCTGGGGTCACGGTGTAAACGCTCCTCTGCCTGCTACACGCCAGCCGAGCGCGGCGCGT
>JAUVBO010000039.1 GCA_030591195.1 Pseudomonadota bacterium | reverse complement strand
GCGACGCGAGAGGGTCACGGGCGATACCTGCGGTGCATCGAAGGGGCGGCTCATGCAGGGCTCCTGCTCGAAGGTTTGTTCCTGCCTGCAGAGCGTACGCACGGAGGGACGCACGGTTACCGCGGCGGGGCATAGACCCTTTTGGTTGCCCGGGCGTTGGTACCCGACGTGGTCCAGGGGACAGAGCGACCGTTACCTCCATCATTGCGGCCCCCGTGCCGCAGGACGCTCCCGCGTCGCCAGCGGCTCCAGCTCGCGGTGCGTCACAGTCCACGGGGTCCGTTGCGCACGATTCAGCGTGCTTACCGGATCGTCCGCCTGCTCTGCGTGGTTGCCGCGCTCGGAGCGAGTACCCTGGTGGTGTCGGCGCTGATCGGCAGCGCGGTGGGCCCGGCCTGGGCTCGCCTCGGCCTCGGGCTGACGGTGGCGCTGGCCCTGCCGGCAGCGCTGCGCTGGCTCGCCTGGCGTCAGATTCGCCGTCGGGTCGATCGGGCCCGGCCCCTGATCGGCCTGCGCTGGTTTCTCGTCGCCTTCAACGCGCTGCTGCTGACCGTGATCTGCCTTGGCTTCTCCGACGCCACCGGCCGTGCGATCCGGCGGAGGGGCGACTGGTTCGTCGGCGAGAGCCAGGCGCCGATAGCGCGCTGGATCCGCCGCGGTGTGGCCCGAGCCGCGCTGTACATGGAGCGCTTCGACCTGCCCGAGGACCTGCCCGCCGAGACCCGCGCGATGCTCGAGCCGTCCCTCCGTCCACCGCTCCCCGAGCCGCCCCGGCCCCCGCCGCCGGGGGGCGAGCGACCCACGCCTCCTGCCGCCGAGCAAGCCGTCGCCTGGTACCACCCGCTGGCGGGCCCACGGCGACGGATGCCCCCCAACGCGTCGTGCCGGTTTGGCGCGCCCCGGCCCGGCAGGCGCCCGGCCGAGTGCGAGCTCGGCCACTGCGGCGTCGACCTCGCCGGCCCGGTGGGCACACCGATCTACGCGGTCCACGACGGCGTGGTGCTCGCCGCGGTACGCGACGAGCGCCGCGGCGGAAGCGCCGGCCGCTACATCAAGCTCGGCCACGGCGACGGGCTGGCCAAGAGCTACTACGTCCACCTCGACCGGCTGCGCGCCCACCTGCGCCAGGGCAGCCGGGTTGTTGGCGGCGAGCGCATCGGCACCATCGGGCTCACCGGCGTCAAGCGCTCGGCGCCCCACCTGCACTTCGGCCTCGCCTTGCGCGTTAGTACCACCGGCCGCCGCTACCGCTATGTCGACCCCGAGCCGTTGCTGCGCCGTTGGCGGCTGCCGACCGAAGGCCCGCGGCGAGAGCTGATCGCGGCGCGCTGAGCCACTGCACACCGTGCTCGCGGTGGGCAGAGCTCAGGCGGCGGGGTGGGCGGGCGTCTTGGCGAGCCTGGAGAGGATGTGCGCCAGGCCGAGGGCTGCAGCCGTGAGGTAGGCCAGCAGGGCGAGGCCCTGGGAGTAGCCGGTCAGGGTGCGGCCGCCCGCGACGAGGGCGAAGCTGGCGGCGAGCCAGAGGGTCAACGGCAGATAACAGATCCAGGCGGTCGCCCAGATGTGCCCCAACCCGGTGCTTCCCCGACCGAGGAACGCCAGCAATGAGAGCAACGAGAGCAACAGCAGCACCAACGGGAGGGTGCCGAGGACGATCAGCGCCGCCCCCTGTCCTCCGCCAAACAACTCGAACACGGCAATCAGCGGCACCGACCCTGCGGCCGGCACGAGCAAGGTCGCGAGCACGGTCAGCACCCCGACGGCCACCAGCACCCGGGCGAGGATCGATCCCCGATAATGGTAGCGATGGACCAGCGACGCCGAGAGCAGCAGGATCGCGCCGAGGGTCGCGCCCTGACGCCAGTCGAGGTTCGCGAGCATCATCCCGAGCGGCACCAGCCCCAGCACCAGCGCGGCGATGCCCCGGGCGAGATAGGGCAGGGGCAACGCTCCGGCGAGGATCATCAACACCCCGCCGCCCGCCAGGTAGAGCTCGTTGACCAGCGCGACGCCCTTGACACCCGACAGGAGATTCCAGGAGAAGACCATCGCCCCGCTGGAGATCGCGCGTGGCGCACAGAAGGCCGCGATCAACGCCAGCCCGCCGATGATCAACAGCCACCGGAGCAGGCCCTTGCCGGGCTCCACCGGGAAGGTCTCGGCGGCGATGCTCTGGGAGGCGAGCACCGGGGGAATCGCCGCCGCGGAAGGGGTCGCCGCCACCGATGCTGGTTGGGCAGCGGACGCCACGGCCTGCCCCGCCGCCGGCGCGAACATCGTCGGCGGATACTGGGCCTGGCCCCCCTGGGCCGCTGTCTGCGGCGTCGCCCCAGCAGCCGGGGCAAACATCGTCGGCGGGAACGCCTCGCTCCCTTGAGGAGGCGCTGCTGGCGACGCCGCGGGTTGCTCCGATTGCTGGGGCTGGCCCCAGGCGACGGGGGGCGGCGGGTTATCCCGCACGCTGGTGGACACATTGGCCGGCAGCGCCGCCGGCGCCGCGAGGGTCGAGAACTGGGGTTGCGACGCCGGCACGCCCGCTGCTGGCGCCGCCGGAGCGGCCTGAGCCGGAGCGGACTGGGCCGGGCGCATCGGCTCGGCCGCGAGCATCGTCGCGTTGAAGGCGGCCTCACCCGCTGGTAGCGGCGTTGCACCACCGAACTGGGTCTTGTCGAAGGCCACCCCTGGAGCGGCAGCAGGAGCGGCAGGAGCCGGCGGCTGGGCCGCGGGCGCCGGGGGAGCCTGCAGCGAATCGGGTCCGAAACCGAGCACCGTGCGTCGGGGCGCGACAGGCTTCGCCAGCGACACGGCTACGCCGCAGAAGCCACAGTGGCTCGACCCCTCCGGAAGCTGCTTTCTGCAGTTGGGACAGATCATTTCGACCCGCTGGTGTGAGCGGATTTTCACTATATCGTGCTTGGTGCGGCGCCCACAACGACCACGTCGCGACGAGGGGCCTGTCCTCTCAGAATCCGTTGTAATCGTTCGGCTTCTGTGGGAGCATCCTCGGCAATGCTTGAGGGAAAGCGTATCTTGCTCACCGGCGGGGCGGGGTTCATCGGTACCCACCTGGCCTGCGCCCTGGCCGAGCACAACGAGGTGGTCGTCCTCGACAACCTGCGGCGAAACGCGCTGCAGGCCGCCGGTCTCGACAAGCACCAGGCGATCACCCTCCGTGTCGGCGACGTGATGGACGCTGGCGCCGTGGCGAGCGCGATGGACGGCTGTACCCTCGTGGTCCACCTGGCCTCGATCGCTGGCGTCGACACCGTGATGAACAACCCGGTGCCGACGATGAAGACCAACATGATCGGCACGATCAACGTGCTCGACGAGGCGCTGCGCTGCCAGCAGCGGATCGAGCGCGTGGTGGACTTCTCCACCTCGGAGGTCTTCGGTCGTCACGCCTACAACGTCACCGAAGGCGACGCCACCTCACTGGGAGCCGTGGGCGAGGCGCGCTGGACCTACGCGGTGAGCAAGCTTGCCACCGAGCACCTCTCGTTCAACTACTACAAGCAGTTCGATCTCCCCACCGCCGCCATCCGGCCATTCAACATCTACGGCCCGATGCAGGTCGGCGAGGGCGCCGTGCATCACTTCATCCGCCGCGCCCTCCGCGGCGAGTCGTTGCCGATCCACAACGACGGCAGTCAGATCCGCGCCTGGTGCTACATCGACGACATCATCCGCGGCACGCTGACGGTCCTCGAGGAAAAGCAAGCGGTCGGCCACTCGTTCAACATCGGCAACCCGCGCTCCACGGTGACGATCTACAACCTCGCCACCGAGGTGATCCGCATCGCCGGATCGCCGTCGAAGGTCCGCTTCGTCGAGTGGCCTCACGCCGACGTCGAGCTGCGGATCCCCAACATCGACAAGGCGCGAACGCTGCTCGGCTTCGAGCCGGAGGTGGACCTCGAGGAGGGGCTGCGACGCACCATCCGCTGGTATCGCGACCGAGACGACAACCCATAGTCGGCAAGATAGTGCACTCCGGTCCAACCATTCGTCTCTCTCCACCGAGCATCGACGAGGCCGACGTCGCGGTGGTGGCCGAGACCCTGCGCTCGGGCTGGCTGGTCAACGGCCCCCGGGTGGCGGCCTTCGAACGGGCGCTCGCCCTCCGCTGTGGAGCCCGCCACGCGGTGGCGGTCTCGAGCGGCACCGCGGCGCTGACCCTCGCCCTCGAAGTCGCCGGCATCGGCCCTGGTGACCGCGTGATCGTGCCGGCCTTCACCTACCTCGCCACCGCCCACGCCGTGGCCCTGGTCGGCGCCGAGCCGGTGCTGGTGGACGTGGACCCGGGGTCGTGGAACATCGACGTCGCCGCCGTGGGCCGCGAGCTCGAGGGCGATCAGCCGACGGCCGGCCTGCTCCCGGTGGACCAGTTCGGGCTGCCGGCAGACCTCGCCGCCCTGCGCGCGCTGACGGCGTCCAGCGAGCGCCGACCGGTGCTGATCGACGACGCGGCCTGCGCCCTCGGCGCGACCCGCGACGGTCGCCCGTGCACCGCCGACGCCGACCTGGCCTGCTTCAGCTTTCACCCGCGCAAGGTGATCACCACCGGCGAGGGCGGTGCGGTGCTGGTCGAGGACGACGAGCTCGCCGCGCGGCTGCGCCGGCTACGCAACCACGGCCGGGACGCGGCCGGGACCTTCGTCGAGGTGGCTGGCAACCAGCGCATGTCCGAGCTCGCCGGGGCCCTCGGCTGCAGCCAGCTCTCCCGGCTCGACCAGCTGCTCGAGCAGCGCCAGCGCCTCGCCGCGCGCTACCGCCAGCGGCTCGAGGCGCACCCGGCGCTGACACTCCAGCAGGTGACGCCCGACCTGACCCACTCCTACCAAACGTTTGCCGTTTGCCTGTCGGAGCCTTATCCTCGCCAGCGCGTGCTAGCGGCGCTGCAGAGCCGCGGGGTGGAGGCGACGATCGGGACCTTCGCCCTGCACCTCGAGCGTCCCTACGCCGCCGCGACCGGGCGCGATCTTCCGGTGGCCGAGCGGCTCGCGCGCCACTGTCTGGCCTTGCCGCTGCATCCGGCGCTCGCGCTGGAGCAGGTCGACACGGTCTGCCGGGCGCTCGAGGAGGCGCTCGCGACGGTGAGACGATGACTGGCTCGCGGATGGTAAGCCGATGACCGGGGGGGGTCCGATGACAGCTGGCACGGCCGACACCCCCGCCTCGGTGCTTCAGACCGAGGCGCTGGCCAAGACCTACGTGGTTGGCTTCTTCCGCCAGAAGATTCGCGCCATCACCGATGTCAGCCTGCGGGTCGAGCGGGGTGAGATCTTCGGGCTACTCGGCCCCAACGGCGCGGGAAAGACCACCACGCTCAAGGTCGTGCTCGGCCTGGTCCGGCCGACCGGCGGCAAGGCGACGCTGCTCGGCGAGCCTGTCGGCGGCCTCGCGGCCAAGCGGCGCGTCGGCTACCTCCCCGAGTCGCCCTACTTCTACGACTACCTCACCGGCCGCGAGCTGCTGCACTTCTTCGCCCAGCTCTTCGGCTTCTCGAGGGCCGAGGGCAAGCGCCGGGCCGGCGAGCTACTCGAGCGAGTGGGCCTCGACCACGCCGCGGACCTGGCGCTGCGGCGCTACAGCAAGGGGATGCTACAGCGGGTGGGCGTGGCCCAGGCGCTGATCAACGACCCGGAGCTGGTGATCCTCGACGAGCCCTTGACCGGGCTCGACCCCCTCGGCCGCAAGCAGCTGCGCGAGCTGATCGTCGCCCTGCGGGAGGAGGGCAAGACGGTGGTCCTCTCCTCGCACATCCTCTCGGACGTCGAGCTGCTCGCCGACGGGGCGGCGATCCTGGTCAAGGGCCGCACCGTCGCCACCGGGCCGCTGCACGAGCTGATCAACGCCCAGGTGCTGAGCACCGAGGTGCTCTTCTCCGGCAGGACCGAGGCCCTCGACCGCGCGCTCGCGGACGCCGGACAGCGGGTGGAGCAGCAGGGCGAGGTGGCGCGGGTGGTGCTCGAGGGCGACCAGGCGCCGGATGCGGTGATCGACCTGATCCGCCAGCACCAAGGCCGGCTGGTGGCCCTCACCCCGCGCAAGGAGTCGCTCGAGGACGTGGTGGTGAGCCGGATCGAGCAGGACCAGCGGCAGGAGCACCCGCCAGGGCGACACGAGGCGCAGCGATGAGGAAGATCCTCGCCATCGGCGTCAACACTTTCCGCGAGGCGATCAGGGACAAGATCCTCTACAGCCTGCTGTTCTTCGCCGTGGTCGTGATCTTCGGCGCCCTCGCCTTCGGCTCGCTGTCGATTCGCGACCACGCGCGACTGACCACCGACCTCGGCCTGGCCGGGATGAGCCTCTTCTCGGTGGTGATCGCGATCTTCGTCGGCGTCAACATGGTCTACAAGGAGCTCGAGCGCAAGACGATCTACACCCTGATCCCCAAGCCAATCCATCGCTACCAGTTCGTCGTCGGCAAGTACCTCGGCCTGGTGTTGACCCTCGTCGTCCAGCTGGCGGTGATGAGCGCCACGCTGGTGGTGGTGCTCAAGCTGCGCGACGCCGAGGTCGGCCTGCCGGTGCTGATGATGGTGCTGCTGATCACGCTCGAGGTGGTTGTGATCACCGCCGTGGCGGTGCTCTTCTCCTCCTTCTCGACGCCGTTCCTCTCGGGGCTCTTCACCGCCGGCATCTTCCTGCTCGGCCGCAGCGTCCCGGACATCCGCCTGGTGGCTGACAAGCTCGAGGACGCCCCGGCCCTCGCCACCCTGCTCGACGGCATCGCCCGGGTGGTACCGAACCTGCGCTACTTCTACGCCACCGGCGCCACCGTCGCCGGCGAGCACGTCAGCGTCAACGGGGTCTTCGTCGACTGGGCCTACGTCGCCAACGCCGCCCTCTACGCCGGGCTCTACGTGACGCTGACCCTGATCCTCGCCGCCGTGCTCTTCTCCCGCCGCGACTTCATCTGATCCGACAGCTAGACCGGTTCCGGGTTGAAGCGCTGGGATGATCGCGCAGGATGGCGCCCGCGAGGCAAGGCGCGACGACGAAGTAATACCAGAGGTATTTCGAGGAGGAGCTACGCCGAATCGCGGGCGCCAGACAAGCGAGGGCCACATCGATTCAATGTGGAACCGGTCTAAGCGACGAGGCGGGCGACGGTCTCGAGCAGCTCGTCGGGGACCACCGGCTTGCCCAGCACCGAGTCGGCGCCGCGGCCGACCGAGTCGGTGTAGGAGCGAGCGCCGTCCAGCACCACCTGGTCGTTGCCGGTGACGACGACGATCGGCAGCTCGGCCCAGCGCTGGTCCTGGCGCAGGTTGACCAGCAGGTCGAGGCCCGAGCGCCCGGCGAGCAGCACGTCGACGATCAGCAGGTCAGCGTCGAACTCCTCGAGGATCTGCCTGGCGGCGCGAGCGCCCTCGGCGGTCGCCACCTCGTAGCCGTGGTCGGTGAGCAACGTACTGACGTAGTCGACGATGTCCGGATCGTCATCGACCACCAAGACCTTCACCCTCTTGTCCGTCATCCCTGCACCTTCCTCAGTGGTCGCGGCCCCGATCCGGCAGCGGCATGCTCGGCCGCGCCTCGAGCGGCAGCTCGATCAGAAAACGCGTCCCTTCACCAGGCTCGGACTCGACCTCGATCCGACCGCCGTGCTTGTCGACGATCTTGTTCGAGATGAACAGGCCGAGCCCGGTGCCCCTGAGCCCCTTGGACGAGAAGAACAGCGAGAAGGCCTTCTCGCGGGTCTCGCGATCCATACCCTGGCCGTTGTCCTCGAGCTCGAACACCATGTGGCGCGCGGCGCGCCGGACCGAGAGCCGCACCCGGTGCTCGCCGCGCTTGGCCTTGTCGCCGCGGCAAGCGTCGAGGGAGTTCTCGAGCAGGTTGAGCAGCATCGCCCGCACCGCCATCCCATCGGCCTGGAGCGTGCCGGCGTCCTTGGCCACCTCGAGCACCAGGTCGACGTCGATGTCGGTCGCCTTCTTCTGCAGATCGGCCTCCATCTCGGCGACCATCGCCGCCGGGTCGACCTCCTCGAGCACCAGCTCTCGGTCCTTGGCGTAGTAGAGGATGTCCATCACCATCGCCCGGATCCGGTCGACGTTGCGCTGGACCATCTCCCAGCCGCGGGTCACCCGGTCTGGCAGCTTCTTGGCGAAGCCGGTGTTGACCAGGTAGATCCCGCCGTCGAGGCCGGTGAGCAGCCCCTTGATGCCGTGGGAGATCGAGCCGACGAGCAGCCCGATCGACGCCAGCTGGGACTGCAGCTCGCGGATCTGGGTGATGTCGGTCGACATCTCGATCACGGCGTCGGTCTCCCCGCTGGCGTTGGGCAGCGGCGAGGTGGAGCAAATCACGTTCATCTTCTGCCCCGTCTGCGAGGTCAGCACCTCCTCGTGCTCCCGGGGCTGGCCGTCGGTGATCGTCTGGCGCGACGGACAGACCAGGCAGGGCTCGTCGCGGTGCTTGTAGACCTCGTAGCAGTGCTTGCCGACGGCGGGCCCGAAGGTCTCGCGGAAGCGCCGGTTGGCGTGCTGGATCACCAGATCCTTGCCTTGCACGGTGATGAAGCAGGGCACCTCCTCGAAGAGGCTCGACAGCCGGCCCTGGCTCTGCTCGAGCCGCTGCTGGAGCCGCTTGAGCTCGCCGATCTCGGTGTGCTGCTCCATCACGGCCGAGATCTCGCCGCTGCCATCGTCGAGCGGCGTGGTGTGGACCATCACCGGTACCGGCTTGCCGTGCTGGGTCAGCAGCAGCTGCTCGCTGCTCTGGCCCTCGCCGGTCTCGAAGGTCCGCAGCACCGGGCAGTTGGGGCAGACGTCCTCACGCTGCTTGTAGACGCGGTAGCAGTACTCGCCGATCCGGTCGCCGAAGTCCTCGCGGAAGCGACGGTTGCCATCGATGATCCGCAGCTCCCGGTCGTGCACCGACAGGTAGCAAGGGACCTCCTCGAAGTACTGGCGATCCGTTGCCGTGTCCATCATGCCCTCTCCACACGCGCGGGGACCGACGAGGGTCCCCGCGCCCCACCGTCTGCCTTGCCCGGGCGGCTAGCTGCTCTTCTTCTCGATCAAGTCGAAGATGCGGCGCAGGTCGGTGACCAGCTGATCCTCGGTCACCGGCTTGTTGAGGTAGCCGTCCGGCGGCGGCACGGCGCGCTCGTAGATCACTTTGCGGAACTCGGGGTGTCCGGTGACGATGCAGACGGGGATCTCCTGGATCTGCGAGTCCTTGCGAATGTCACCGAAGACCTCGACGCCGTCCTTGCCTGGCATCGAGATATCGAGTGTGATCGCGTCGGGCTGCTCGGCCCGGGCGATCTCCAGCGCCTGGTCGCCGTCCTCGGCCTGGAGGATCTCGGCGCCGGCGTCCTCGAGCACGGTAGCGATGAACGTCCGCGCGTCCGCCTCGTCGTCGACGACGAGGATCTTGCGCCCGGCGAGCGGGGCCTTGACCTCGGCCTCTGGCTCGGTCGCCTGCGTCGGTTTCTTGCTCACGGCACACTCCTCGATCACCATCCCGTCAGCGACCAGGTCGACCAGCTGCTTGACCTCGCAGTCGAGTTCGTAGTGCTTGATCAGGTCGGCCAGGCCGTCGACGCAGTTGTGGCACGATGTCACCACCACGTTGGCGCCGGTGGCCTTGATCTGGTCCGCCTTGACCTTGGCCGACTTCAACCGCCGGGGCGCGTACTCGGACATCGACATCGCGCCGCCGCCGCCAGTGCAGCAGAAGTTCTCCTGGCGGTTGGGCGTCATCTCGACGAAGTTGTCGACGCAGGCGTTGAGCAGCTCGCGCGGCTCCTCGGTGATGCCGCAGCTGCGGGCGAGGTTGCACGAGTCGTGGTAGGTGTAGCGGGCGGCGTTCTTGCTCTTGTCGACGACGATCTTGCCCGACTTGACGTAGTCGAGCATCGTGAACACCGAGCTCTCCATCGGCGTCTTGACGTCCATCCCGGCCCAGTTCGGTCCCTCGCAGCGAGTCGAGCGGAAGCCGTGGCCGCACTCGGAGATGACGATCTTCTTCACCTTGAGCTCCTCGGCCTTCTCGTAGACTCGCTTCGAGGCAGCGCCGCCGAGCTTCGGATCGCCGGAGAAGAGGCCGAAGTTGGTCTGGTCCCAGCCCTCGGTGGGCATCGTGAAGTCCTCGCCGGCGGCCCAGAAGATCTTCGCCGCGGCCGAGATCGTCCGCGGGTCGTACTTCACCTCCCGCGGGTTGATGCAGTACATGACGTCCGAGTTCGGCTTGTCGAGCGGGATCGCGGCGGCGTCGTCCTCGACCTCGTCGACGAGCTCCTCGCTCATCCACTCGAGGGTGTCGATGTAGTCCTCCTTGAGGACGCCCATCTGGTTGCCGAGCTCCCACTGGTCCTTG
>JAUVBO010000754.1 GCA_030591195.1 Pseudomonadota bacterium | reverse complement strand
GCGCCAGCACCGCCTTGAGCGAGGTCAGCCCGGAGAGGTTCAGCGTGGCGAGCGCCTTGCCACCACCCTCGAAGTGCAGGTGGGCGTCGTGAAAACCGGGGCAGACGAACCGGCCGCCGAGATCGACCACGCGGGTCTTCGGCCCGGTCAAGCGCTTCAGCTCGGCGGTCGAGCCCACCGCGAGGATCCGGGCGCCAGCGACGGCCAACGCCTCGACCGTCTGTCGGGCGTCGCGGGCGGTGAAGATCACCCCGTTTACCAGCAGCAGATCCGCGTGCCTCGCCGTGCCGCCGGAGGCGCCGCTGGTGGGCGGCGTGCGGTCGTGGTGGGCACAGCTCGCCAGCAGCGGGAGCAGGACCAGGCGCGCCAGCAGGGATGGTCCTCGCGGCCTGTGACGCACCGCGACCTGGAGCCGCTGGCGACCCTGGAGCGTCCTGCGGCACGGGGGCCGTAGTGAACGGAGCGTGTTCGAGGGGGGCCTTCTTCGCATGGTCCGTTGCTACAACGGCCAGGGGGCATTTGCCAACCGTCGTGGTCCGGGGCACGCTCTTCGAGCATGGCTCGGCTGATCCCCGTCCTCGTGTTGCTCGGTAGCGGAGCGCTGGCCTGCGGTCCCCCAGGGCCGGTGCGGCAGGTGCTGAGGCCGATCGCCTTGCCCCTGCGGGCCCCCGTGCGCGCGCTGCCCCTGCCGCCCCTCGAGCGCTATCGCCTCGGCGAGCGGGGGCCGACCGTGCTCCTGCTGCCCGATCGGCTGCTGCCGCTGAGCGGGGTGATCGCGATGGTCCGCACCGGCAGCATCGACGACCCGCCCGATCAGGCTGGCCTCGCCGAGCTGACGATGCGCGCCCTGCGCCTCGGCGCGGGCACCCGCAGCGCCGAGCAGATCTCGGCCGTCGCCGATGGCGAGGGCCTGCGGATCGGCACCTCCACCGGCTACGAGCTGTCGCGACTCTCCTGCAGCGGTCGTTCGCGGTTCACCGACCGCTGCCTCGAGCTGGTGGCCTCGATGCTCACCGCGCCGACCTTTCTGGATGACGAGCTGTCGCGGCTGCGGCGCAAGATGGTCGCCGAGACGCGTCAGTCCCGCGACGATCCGGGGACGCTGGCCGAGCTGCACCTCGACAACCTGCTGTTCGGCGACGATCACCCCTACGGCCGCGCGGTGACCCTGGCATCTCTGGAGCGGATCGATCGCGCGGCGGTGGTGAGCTTCCGTCGCCAGCGGATTGTTGGCGGAGCCGCGGTGGTGGCGGTGTTCGGCGACTTCGATCGCCAGCAGGTACGGCGACGCCTCGGTGAGCTGTTCGGCGGGTGGTCGGGTGCCCCCGCGCGCCGGCGACCGTTCGGTCCGCTCCCAGCGCCGCCGGCCAGCCGGCGGCGAGACCAGCCGGCACCTGCGCTGCGGGTGCTGCTGGTCGACAAGCCCGAGCTGACCCAGAGCTTCATCGCGATCGGTCACGCTGGCATCCGTCGGGCCGACCCGCGTCGGGACACCGCTCGGGTGCTGAACCATGTGCTCAGCGGCCTGCGGCTGACCAAGGTCGTGCGCCAGCAGCAAGGCAAGACGTACTCGATCCGCAGTCGCTTCGACGTCGCCAGCGACGATGGCTCGTTCATCGTCAAGACGTTCACCCGTCACGCCGAGCTCTGGCCGACGGTGCAGCTGGTGCTCGGTGAGCTGCGGCGGGTGCGCCGCACGCCTCCCAACGCCGCGGAGATCTACGCCGCCAAGGGCCGGCTCGCCGGCGGCTACGCGATCAGCTTCAAGACGCCGGCGCGGCTAGCGCTGGCGCTGATGCAGGGCTGGCTGCTCGGGTTGCGGGACCGCCACGTCACCGAGATGGGGCTGCGGATCGAGCGCGTCGGGGAGCTCGAGCTCGCTGCGGCGGCGCGGGAGCTGATCCACCCCGAGCGGGCGCGGATCGTCATCGTCGGCCGGGCCGACGCGGTGGCGCCCCAGCTGAAGCGGGCCGGGGTCGCCTTCGAGCGGATCGCGTTCTCTGCTCCGATCAGCGCTCGAGAGCGCCGGTCGGCCGGCGCGCCCGCCTCGCGGCCGACCATCTCGCCGGCGGAGGCGCGGGCGGCCCGGGCGACGCTCGAGCGCGCAGCGCGACTCGCCGGCGCTCGTCGGGGCCGGATCGCCCGCCTGCGCGTCGAGGGCCGGATCCGCATCATCCCGCAGGTCAGCTTTGCCAGCCCGCCGCTGCGGGGCACCTACCGGCTCGACGCCTCGCCGCCGAGCAAGATCGAGGTCGCGATGTCCCTCTGGGCCGAGGGCACGCCGCTGTCGATGAAGTCGGTCCAGGCGCTCGATGGCGACCGGGGCTACCTCGAGGCCCAGGGCAAGCGCCGGGTGCTGTCGGCCGAGCGACGGACCGCCCTGCGCCAGGCCATCTGGCGCCAGCCAGCGCTGGTCCTGCAGAACACGCTGGCCCCGGGCGTGGTCGCCCGCCCAGTGCAGCCGGCGACCATCGGCGCCGGCCAGCTCGCCGTCGAGGTGCGGGCCCCCGGACAGCCGCCGACGGCGTTGATCTTCGACCGCCGGAGCCACCGGCTGGTCGGCCTGCGCTATCGCGACGCCAAGGGTCGCCTGCGGGTCACCGAGCTGTCGGCCCACCGGCGGGTCGGTGGGCGCCTGATCCCCCACCGGGTCGTCACCCGGCGCGGCAGGCGGGTCCAGACCCTCGAGCTGACCCGGGTGCGGCTGAAGTAGATCGCGGATTGCGACGGAGGGGGGCGTGAGGGGCGGACAGAACCGGGGACTACTCGGCGATCTGGGTCAGCTCCGGATCCGTGCCGCGCTCCATCCTCAGCTTCAAGTCCTCAAAGCCGCCCGCCCCGGACGCGCCGTAGTCGTAGCCGACGCCGATGTCGAGCAGAACCATCATGTACTTCTCGGCGCCGATGAACTTGACCGCGGTGGTCAGCGGTACAGCCGCGAGGACCGGGTTGATGAGCAGCAGCGGGTTGGCGGCAAGCTTGAGCTGCCCGACATCGTCTTCGAGGTCGTACAGCCGCAGGCGGTGGCTCGAGACCGGGAAGATCAGCCCCACGGTCACCCCGTACGAGGCGCCGATCTGCGCGCCGTACGATGTCCCCTTGAGCGAGAACCACTGGTAGGCGCTGGAGCCGCTAGGCGTCTTGAAGTTGACTCGCAGCCTGCGGTTGGTCTTGCCGATAAACACCGAAAAATCATAGCCGTAGCCGGTCACGATGGCAATCGGGTTGCCGACCGCCCCGGCGCGGCTGGAGATCTCCGCCAGG
>JAUVBO010000784.1 GCA_030591195.1 Pseudomonadota bacterium | reverse complement strand
TGGTCACCGACGCCGAGGCGGCTGGCGAGGAGGGCGAGGAGGACTCAGCGGCCCTGCAGGTGGGCCTGGCCGCGTTCCCGCAGGACGCGACCTCGGCCGAGGGTCTGATCGCCGCGACGTGGGCGGCGCTGGCCCGCGCCTCGGCCGAGCGGCCGATCGCCGAGGCGCCGTCGCTGGTGACGGGGGGCGACCCTGACCAGACCGACGAGGACAGCCCCCCTGGGGCGCCGGGGCCGGTGGTGGCGAGCCCGATTATGGAGGCGGTCTACGCGCTGGTCCGCCGGCTGGCGCAGATCGATCTGCCGGTGCTGATCGTTGGTGAGACCGGCACCGGCAAGGAGCTCGTCGCCCGGGCGATCCACGACCAGGGCCCCCGCGCCGGTGGGCCCCTGCGGGTGATCAACTGCGCGGCGATCCCGGCTCACTTGGTGGAGAGCGTGCTCTTCGGCCACGAGCGTGGCGCCTTCACGGACGCCACCGAGCGAGCCTCGGGCGTCTTCGAGCAAGCCGTCGGTGGCACCTTGATCCTCGATGAGGTCGGCGAGCTCTCACCCGGCGCCCAGGCCGCGCTGCTGCGAGTGCTCGAGACCAAGCGGCTGACCCGCATCGGCGGCGGTCGCGAGATCGAGGTCGACGTGCGGGTCGTCGCCGCGACTCATCGTGATCTCGAGACGATGTGCGACGAGGGCTCGTTTCGCTGGGATCTCTACTACCGCCTCAACGGCGTGGTGCTGCCAGTGCCGCCCCTGCGAGACCGTCCGGAGGAGGTGGCGCCGCTGGTGCGCGCCTTCCTCTCCGCGGCTGTCGGCGACCGCCTGACGGTCTCGCCCGAGGCGATCGAGATGCTGGGCCGCTACGGCTGGCCGGGCAACGTCCGGCAGCTACGCAACGTCGTCGAGCGCGCGGCGGCGCTGGTCTGCGGCGAGGTGATCACCGTCGAGGATCTTCCCGAGCGGGTACGGTCCCTCGGCATGTCCGACACCGTGCTCGGACGCGCCCGGCCGGCCGCGTCGACCGATGAGGGGGCGGCTACCGGTGACGCCGAGGTCGAGGAGCCGTCGTTTCGCGCGCGGGTGCGGAAGTTCGAGGCCGCCCTGCTGCTCGACGCCCTGCACCGCAGCGGCTGGAACCAGGCCAAGGCCGCCCGGCTGCTCGGCAGCACCCCCAGGGCGATCTACCACAAGTGCCGGGTCCATGACCTGCGCCAGGGAGGCGACGAGGCCGCCCGGCTCGAGCGGGAGCTCGCCCCGCTGCTCGGGCTGACCTTCGCCGACGCCGAGGGTGCGCGGGTGCCGTTCAAGGAGCAGCTCGCTCGCTACGAGGTCGAGCTGATCGAGCAGGCCCTGGTCGCCACCGGGTTCAACAAGGCCGAGGCGGCCCGGCAGCTGCGGATCCCGCTGCGGACGTTGGTCTACAAGGTCGGCCAGTACGGCATCCGCGAGTAGCGCACCCGAGCCGTACCACTCCAGGGGTGCTCTTAGACTGGCCCGTTGCACTTGCGACAGACGCGATTGTACTTGCCCACGCGTCCGTGCCAGCCGCACTCGCAGGTCACCTCGATCATCCCCGTGGGCAGCTCGTCCCGCTTGGTGAGCGCCTTGAACATTGCCACCAGGACAAACAACCCCACCACCGCCCCGCCAAGATGCAGCACGGTGAAGCCCCCCCAAAGCTCGGTCCTGAGAAAATCCATCCGGTCACCTCGCTCATCGCACGTTAGCACAGGGCGTCGGCCGTCCGTCATCCGCCCGCGCGACGTCCGGGTGCCGGACCGCTCGATGCCCCGGCGGCTCGATGATGCCGAAAGTACGGGGCGTCGTCGCTGGCTCGGGCCGTGCATCCGCTGGCGGCGAAGCAGCAACACGCACCCAGGAGGAGAGTTTGATGGGCAAGCTGAGCGAGAGGCTGAAGGTGATCCGAGCGGTGGTCGGAGGCATCGAGAAGAAGTTCGGCAAGGGGGCGATCATGGCCCTCGGCGACGATCACGTCAAACAGGTGGTGGAGGTCGTCCCCTCGGGATCGGTGATGCTCGACCTGGCCCTCGGGGTCGGCGGGCTGGCCCGGGGCCGGCTGATCGAGATCTACGGGCCAGAGTCCTCGGGCAAGACGACGATGGCGCTTCACGCCATCGCCGAGACCCAGCGCCAAGGCGGGCTCTGCGCCTTCATCGACGCCGAGCACGCCCTCGACGTGAGCTACGCCGCGCGGCTCGGTGTCAACGTCGCCGACCTGCTAGTGGCGCAGCCGGACTATGGCGAGCAGGCGCTGGAGATCGCCGACCACCTGATCCGCTCCGAGGCGATCGCCTTGGTGGTCGTCGACTCGGTGGCGGCGCTGGTGCCGCGGGCCGAGCTCGAGGGTGAGATGGGCGATCACCACGTCGGGCTACAGGCACGGCTGATGAGCCAGGCGATGCGTAAGCTGACCGGATCGGCGCACCGCACGCGGACCTCGATGGTCTTCATCAACCAGACCCGACAAAAAATCGGCGTCACCTACGGCAGCAAGATCACCACCAACGGCGGCAACGCGCTGAAGTTCTATGCCAGCGTCAGGCTCGAGATCCGCCGCATCGGCGCGGTCAAGGAGGGCGAGCAGGTGGTCGGCAACAAGACGAGGGTCAAGGTCGTCAAGAACAAGCTGGCGCCGCCGTTTCGCCAGGCCGAGTTCGAGATCCTCTATGGCCACGGCGTCAACCGCGAGGGTGAGGTGCTCGACCTCGCCCTCGGCCAGGGGCTGCTCGAGCGCAGCGGCTCGTGGTTCTCCTTCGGCGAGCAGCAGATCGGCCAGGGCCGGGGGGCCGCTTGCAGCTGGCTGGCCGATCACGCGGAGGCGCGCGAGCAGCTGGCTGGGTACTGCCTGGCCGTCGCCCGTGGCGACGAGCCGGGCCCGGTCCCCGCGCCAGCCGCGTCATCGTCTGCGCCGGCCAAGGCTGCCGCCAGCGCCGGCAGCAGCAAGACGGTCGGCAGCAAGGACGGTGCCAATGGCGCCGGCGCCAAGTCGAAGGGCGTCGCCGCGCCGGCGCCACCCGCGGCGTGAGGCGGCGGAACGTATTCACGGGTCGGTCGACTGACCCCGGCGTTGGTACCTCCACGGCGGAACGTACTCATGGGTCGGTCGCCTGACCCCGGCGTTGGTACCTCCACGGCGGAACGTATTCGCGGGTCGGTCGCCTGACCCCGGCGTTGGTTCCGCCGTGG
>JAUVBO010000963.1 GCA_030591195.1 Pseudomonadota bacterium | reverse complement strand
GCGACATCGACGGCCTCGACCAGCTCGACAAGGCGATCCACATCGACCAGTCGCCGATCGGCCGAACGCCCCGCAGCAACCCCGCGACCTACACCAAGTGCTTCGACCTGATCCGCGACGTCTTCGCCCGGACACCCGAGTCGCGGGCCTACGGCTACCAGCCCGGCCGCTTCTCGTTCAACGTCAAGGGCGGACGCTGCGAGGCCTGCAAGGGCGACGGTGTCAAGCGGGTCGAGATGCACTTCTTGCCCGACGTCTACGTGCCCTGCGAGGTCTGCCGCAGCAAGCGCTACAACGAGGCGACCCTGCGGGTGCGCTACCGCGGGCTGTCGATCGCCGACGTGCTGCAGCTCACCGTGCGCCAGGCGCTCGAGCTGTTCTCGGCTCACCCCAAGCTGGCTCGGATCCTCCAGACCCTCTCGGACGTGGGGCTGAACTACGTCAAGCTCGGCCAGCCGGCGCCGACCCTCTCGGGTGGCGAGGCCCAGCGGGTCAAGCTCAGCCGCGAGCTCGCCAAGCGCGACACGGGCAAGACCCTCTACCTGCTCGACGAGCCCACCACCGGGCTGCACTTCGACGACATCCGCAAGCTGCTCGAGGTGCTCGGGCGGCTGGTCGACGCCGGCAACACGGCGATCATCATCGAGCACAACCTCGACGTCATCAAGTGCGCCGACCACGTGATCGACCTCGGCCCCGAAGGTGGCGAGGCCGGTGGCGAGGTGATCGCCACAGGCACCCCCGAGCAGGTGGCCGCGGCGGGCGACCGGTCGGCCACCGGCGCCTACCTGAGCAAGGTCTTGCCCCGCCGCCAGGCCAAGGCCCGTCGGCGACGCGCCGGCTGACTGACCCTCGTGCAGTCGGGCGTGCCGCTCAGAAGCGGAAGGAGCTGCCGAGCATCAGCATCAAGAACGAGCGGGCCTCTTCAACGGCGACGCCGTCGACGTTCGAGCGCCTCGAGCCAAAGTTGTAGGACCAGCCCAGCGTCAGCGTGGCGCGGTCGATCTCGTAACCCACCGATCCGGAGACGCCGAAGCGATCGACGGGATCGGCGAAGATCTCGTTGCACGAATCAGGCGTATCGCTGCTCGGGCAGCTCTCCATCGACGAGAGGTTGGTGAAGAAGCCGAGCCGGAGGGCGAAGGAGCGCCGCAGGTAATACTCGCCGCCCACGTTGAGCTGCCAGAGCAACCTCTTGCGCATCGGCGTCAACCCGTCGAGGTAGGCGTCGCCGCTGTCGCTGATCATGAAGTGCTCGCCCACCGGCCCGTAGATGCTGAAGTCGAGGCTCAGGCCGTAGTGCCGCGGCCGGAAGTACGCCACGCCGAGGGTGGCCTTGAACGGCTGCTTGTCGTTGAAGTCAGCCTCTTCGTCGAACGAGCCCATCGCAAAACCGGAGGGCTCGGCCTCGGCCACCACCATCGTGTTGAGCGAGATCTTGCCGTGCAGTGGAGCCAGCGGCGTGCGGAAGGCGGCGCCGAGCCGCAGCCGCTCGCTGGGCGCGACCACCGCCCCCACCACGCCGAGCAGGCCGACGTGCAGCAGCTTGCCCTCGATCCGGGTGCCGAGGGGGCGCCGGTCGATCTCCTGCCCGGTGGCGGCGTCAGCCAGGTGCTTGATCTCCAGATCGTAGAACTGGTACATCCCCGAGCGCACAGCGGTGTACAGGGTCGCGCCGACGGAGATCCGCTGGTGCAGCTTCCAGGCGAACGAGAGGCCGATCCACAGGGTGTCGTCCTCGGCGATCTCGACCTCGAGCAGGTCCCAGGTCTCGGTGGGCACCTCCCCCTGCGCCCCCTCGAAGGCGAAGCGCCGCCGTCGCACCACGCTGCGCGGCGTGATCAGCGAGACCGCCGCCTGCATCCGCCCGACGCCGGACTTGGGATCGCCCTGGCGCAGCAACTGGATCCAGGCCGCGGTGGTCGGATAGCTGACGAAGGTCCGCCCGGTGAGCTCGATCCCGACCACGTCGATGGTCGTGGCCTCGCTGGCGAAGCCGTAGACCGCGGCGCTCAGGCTGAGGCTCGAGTAGGGCACCTCGGCCAGGCCCGCCGGGTTGTAGAACGCCGCCGACGAGTCGTCGGCGATGGCGGTGAAGGCGCCACCCAGCCCGACGGCCCGCTCGCCGACGAGGTAGTTCTGGTAGTGGTTGTCGTCGGCCGCCGCCTGTCGTGCACCGCCCGCCAGGCAGGACAGCACCAGCGAAGCTGCGACCAGCGCTCTAGTCGAGGTCAACGCTGCCTCCAATGCTGATGATCAACGAGTAGACCGACACGTCGGCAGCCTCGTAGCCGACGGTGATCGGCTGGCTGGGGTCGTTGGTAGCAGCGAAGCGGATCTTCAGCGCTTCGCCGCTGCCGACCTGCCCCTGGACCACCAGCCCGAGGGCTGAGCTCTTGTCGGTGGCGAAGCTGATGCCGAGGCTGGCACCGACGAAGTCGATGTGGTCGTCGAAGGCCGCGTCCGGGTCGTTGAGGTCGAGCTCCGGGTGAGAGCTGAAGTTGGTGAACAGGCCACCGCGCAGGGCCAGCCGCCCGAGGGTGACCTCGCCGCCGACGTTGAAGTTGACCACCAGCTCTCGGGTCAGCTCGGGGTAGTCGTCGATCTGCGAGTGGGGTTCGATGATCCGGTAGCGCGAGACCGCTGGGTGGAGGCTGACGTCGGCCGCCACGG
>JAUVBO010000055.1 GCA_030591195.1 Pseudomonadota bacterium | reverse complement strand
GCCCGCAGCGGCTCGCCCCGGCGCTCCGACGAGCGAAGCCGGTCCTGGACGCATAGGCCTCGCGGCAGCCGCGGCGCCCGCAGCCGCAGGGGCGCCCGCCCACCGAGACGACCATGTGGCCCACCTCGGCTGCCGTGTGGTTGGCGCCGTTGAGGATCTTGCCGCCGAGGACGAGCCCACCGCCGAGCCCGGTGCCCATGAACAGGCCGGCGAGGATCGCCGCGCCGCGTCCGGCGCCGAAGGCGTGCTCGCCGAGGGTGCCGGCGTCGCAGTCATTGGCGGCGTAGACCGGCCGCTCGAGCGATCGCGCGAGCACCGGGACCAGGGGGACGCCCTGCCAGCCGAGGTTCGGCGCATTGAGCGCCGTGCCGTCGGCGAGGATCGGGCTCGGCGCGCCGACGCCCACCGCCGCCAGGTGCTTGACCCGGATCCCGGCCTCATCGCAGGCAGTGCCCACGAGCTCGGCCACCCGCTGCATCACGGCGGTGAATCCCCGTTGGCCCTTGGTCTTGCATCGCGCGGTGGCGAGCACCTCGCCGGCGCCGTTGTTGACCACCGCGTGCAGCTTGGTGCCGCCGATGTCCACGCCGCACCACAGTCGGCTCCCCGTTCTGGCCGAGCTCCGGTCCTGGTCTCTGTCTCTCTTCTTGCTGGTCTTGCTCATCGCCCGGGCCCTGCTCCTAGTCTTGCTGATCGAGCTCGAGCCGGAAGGGGAGGCGAGTCATCGGCTCTCCCGAGCGGGCCTCGAGCAGCGAGGGGGGGATCGTGCCCAGCACCCGCCGCAGCGCGGCGGGCAGGACCCCGTCGGCTTGCGCACTACGCCCGCCGGCCAGCTTCATCGCCCGGCTGAGCAGGCTGCTCGGTGGTCGCGGCAGCACGACGATCGGTATCGGCCGGTCCACCGACAGCCCGGCGCGACGCTTCACCTCGTGCAGCGCGTCCACCAGCCCGCCGTCGGCGTCGACCAGCTTGCGGGCCCGCGCCTGGCGTCCGGTCCACACGTGACCCCGAGCGACCTTGTCGACCTCGGCGGTCTTCATCTTGCGGCCATCCGAGACCGCCTTGACGAAGCGCTGGTAGAAGTAGCGCAGCCGCTTGAGGATCAGCTCGCGCTCCTCCTTGGTGTAGCTGCGGTCGAAGGCGTTGAGCAGGGCGCGCTTGCCGCGAGCCGCCGACTCGACGCTGACGCCGATCTTCTTCAGCAGGCCAGCGAGGTTGAACTTGCCGCTGAAGATGCCGATCGAGCCGGTGATCGTCGCCGGCAGGGCGAAGATCTTGTCCGCACCGCAGGCGGCGTATTACCCGCCCGAGGCCGCGACGTCGCCGAACGACACGACCACCGGCTTGACCTTGCGGGCGCGGCGTACCGCCCGCCACATGTGGGCGCTGGCCAGCGCCGAGCCGCCGGGGCTGTTGATCCGCAGCACGATGCCGCGCACGCGGTCGCTGCGGCGCGCCCAGTCGAGCGACGCGACCACGGTCTCGTCGCCGGCGATGCGGCGGCCAACCACCGGCACCGTGCGGCTCTTGCCGCGGACGATGTCGCCGTCGATGACGATCACCGCCACCGCGGGGCCCACCGGCCAGCGGTCGGTAGAGCGGGTCAGCGCGGACGGTGTCGTGGGTACCGCCCGGGCCTCGCGGGCCACCTCCCGCTTGAGGTCCTCGGGGGCCACCAGCTTGTCGACCAGCCCGGCGGCGAGCGCACGCTTGGGCGTGAACGGGCCCTCGTCGATCAGCTTGCGCAGCCGAGCGCGCTTCTTGCCGCGGTCCTTGGCAATGCCGTCAACCAACTGGCTGAAGATGTCGTCGAGCAGCGCGTTGCGCACGCGCCAGGCCGCTGGCGAGGCGCCCTTGCGGGTGAACATCTCGGGGGCGCTCTTGTACTCGGCGATCTTGATGAACTGGGGCTCGACGCCGATCAGGTCGAACATGCCGCGCAGGTAGAGCGCCTGGGCGGCGAGGCCGGTGAGGTTGATCCCGCCGTCCGGATCGAGCAGTACCCGCTGGGCGGCTGAGGCGATGTAGTAGCCGCGGGCGCCCGGCGCCTGGACGTAGGCGTAGACCTGCTTGCCCGCCCGGCGCAGGCGCTTGATCAACCGTCGGATCTCCTGGGCCTGTCCCCAGCCGACGCCGAGGCCGTCGATGTGGAGCAGCACCGCCGAGACGTCCTTGCGTCGCTCGATGCGCGTCACCAGGGTGACCAGCCGGACCATCTTGCGCTGGGTCATCGCGCCGGTGAGCTTGAGATCGACGAGCCGCTGGCGGGTCTCGACCAGCGGCGGGCGGCGCTCGCCCGACAGGGCGAGCGTCACGCCGACGCCCTGAAACACCGAGCGGGCGTCCTCGTCGGCCAGCGGGCCAGCCTCGCGCATCTTGCGGCCGAGCGTGGTGGAGAAGATCATGCCGATCCGCTCGAGGTTGATCCCGAGCGCGATGGTCGCCCGCACGTCGGTCGCGCGATCGCCGGTGCGGTAGAAGTCCCGGCGCACGACCTCCACGTCACCGAGCAGGCGCAAGCCGCGCAGGGGCTCGAGCGAGAGGCGGACCCGCGGATCGAGGTCGCCCCGGCGTTCGCCGATCCGTAGCCCGAGGCCGAGTTCCAGGCGGCGGCTGAGGGCGGGCCTGAAGGCGAGCTCGAGGTCGTAGGTCCGCTGCAGTGGCAAGCCGTCGTAGACCGGGGTGGCCAGGTCGCGGACTGCGAAGCCCGCCGCGATCCACTGGGTCGGGCGGATCACCAGCCGGAGGTCGACGGTCTCGTGGCCGTCGAGGGCCGGGTCGCCGTCGGCGATGAAGCCGTGGTAGCCGATGCCGAGCGAGACCCGCGGCGAGTGCCAGGCGAGCCCGAAGCCAAGCTTGACGCTGTCGGCATAGCCGATGGTCGACGAGGGGCGGAGCCACTGGAGCCCGGTGCCGATCACCAGTGAACGAAGAAAGGGCATCGGCGTGGCGAGGAACAAGGCGTCCCCGGTGCCACCGACTCGGCCCGCCTCGCGCATGCCCGCGTGGTGGTAGTAGAGGCTCCACGAGCGGAGCGTCCCCAGCGCGCCCGGGTTGGTCTCGAGCGCCGACGCGTCGCCGCTGCCCACCAGCGCCGGCACCGGCAGGCGGACGCCGAGGGTCGGCGCCTCGCCGCCCATGGGCGTGATCGGCCGCTGCTGAGCGCCTGCGTCCGACACGACCGCGAGCACCGAGAGCGATATGAGGAGCGATGTCAGCGATTTTCGCATCATGCGCGAGAGACTAGCAGAAGTGTTGTGGCAGATCTGCATGCGGCGGCACCGCGTTGCGAAACACAACTCTCCTGGGCCCCCCGTTGAAAGGGGCAACGTGCGGCCGGTGGGATCAATGGTGTTTTGCCGGCGTGCATATTGCACCGTTGGAGAGAGGCCCGAAATCCGGAGGAGAGAATGCAGATGTGTTGCCGGCTTTTCACGAGAGCAATCAGGATCGCCGCGAGCGGCGTGATCGGGCTGATGGTCGGGCTGCTGCCGATGGTGGCGGCGGCCCAGCTGGTGACCATCGACGGGCAGGTGGACCCGGCGTACGGGGCGCCGGTGGCGAGCGATCCCGTTGGCGACTACGTCGGCGAGGCGGCCTGGGATCTCGGGGCGCTGCACCTGGCCCACGACGCGGATCACCTCTACGTGGCCTTCAGTGTCGCCGACGACGTTGCTGCCGCCCCCGACGGCAAGTACATCATGTACATCGACACCACCGGGGATGCCAACGGCGCCACTGCCGACGCGTGGGCGCGCAGCGTCCAGGTCAGCGACCCGCACAAGCCCGAGTTCAGCATCAATACCTGGCTCGACGCGCCGCCGTACGGTCCGGCGATGGCGGAGCTGTGGGCCTGGGCCAGCGGGGTCTGGTCCAAGCAAGGGACGGTGACCGAAGCGGCTGTCGGCGCTGGCAGCGGTAGCTCGGTGGTGGAGTGGAAGATCGCCCGGTCGGCGCTGGGCAACCCCCAGCAGATCTGGGTCGAGGTCTTCAGCACCGGCGAGACCACCGGCGACAGCGCCCAGGACACGATCAACGCGCCGGCTGACGACTGGAACGCTGCTGCTGGTGCCGGCCAGTGGAGCGACCCGTCGACCCTCGCCTGCTCGACGGCCTACAGCTTGGCCGCGTCGCCTGCTGACGCGGGGGTGCCGCTGGACAGTGGCGTCCCCTTGGACAGTGGCACGCCGGTGGACGGCACCGTCGATCAGGGTGCGCCGCCGCCCGATCAGGGCGCGCCCCCGGACAGCACCCAGCCCTCTCCCGACCAGGGGCTACCGCCAGACCAGGGGTTGCCGCCGGACCAGGGGCTGCCGCCGCCCGATAGCTCCACCGCGCCCCTCGACGGCGGACCGGTGGCTGTGGACAGCGCCGCCGACACCCTGGCCGACGCGGGCGCCGAGCCGGCCGACGGTGGCGACGCTGCCGTCACGGGTGCGCCGGACGCGGCCCCGGGAACCGACGCCGGGACCAGTCGAGAGCGGCAGGACGAGGGTTGCGGCTGTGGGGCCAGCTCTACCGGCTCGTCGTCATCGGCCCTGGCGTTGCCCCTGGCGCTGGTGTTGTTCGGGACCCGACGACGACGACGGTAGGGGGGCTCTTAGCGTCGCCGTCGTCGCGCCAGGGCGACGAGCGTGAGCAGGGCCAGGAGCAGGCCGAGCGGACCGGGACCACCGTCCACCGCGCATGAGCAGCCGCCATCGTCCCCCCCGCCGGTGTCCCCGCCGATGCCACCGTCACCGTCGGTCGGTGGCACGCCCCCGTCGGGTCCCGCTGGGACCTCGACGCCGCAGAGGTCGATCACGCGCCCGAGGAGCTCCGTCTGCCGCTGGGGTGGCACCACCGCCTCGAGGGGGAAGCCGAGCAGCACCCCGCAGCGCGTGCCCTCCTTGAGTTGCATCGCCGCGCCCTGGGAGGCGCCGTAGCTCGCCATCACCGCAGCGCCGGGGCCTTCGGCGGCGAGCACCTCGGGCACGCCGATGTCGTAGGGCAGGGCGGCCAGGCCGGCGCTGCCAGCGAGGGTGAAAGGCTGTAGCCCTGCCCAGGCACCGCTGGCCTCGGGGGTGACGGTGCCGAGGCGCTCGGTGGCGGTGACGAACCGTGTGCCAAGCACCCCCGACAGCAGCGTCTGATCCTCGGGGGCCCCGAGAGCCAGCGTTCGCGCCACGGTGGTTCCGCTGATCACCACCGCGGCGCCGGCGCTGGCGGCGCTGGCGAGCGCATCGCGGCTGGCGGCCGTCAGCCCGCGCTCGGCCGACGTCCCGCGCCCGGCTTGCCAGATGATCATCTGGTAGCCGGCGAGGTCCACCGCCGCGCCGTCCACCGCGTCGCGGGTGCAGGCGTCGAACGGCACCCCGGAGCTGGCCAGCGCACGTCCGTGCTGGACCAGGTAGCTGCCGTTGTTCATCTGGTCGAGCAGCAGCCGGTCGACCAGATCCAGGCCCGGGTAGGCGCGGCGGACGTTGATCTCTGGATCGAGCCGCTCGTAGCCGGCGACGAGCACCGCCGGCGCCGCGCTGGCGGCCCCGACCCCCACCGCGAGCGTCGCGCTGGGCAGCGACTCGCCTCCCGCGTTGAGCGCGGTGACCCTCAGGTAGAGCACCTCTCCCGGCGAGAGCCCGGTGAGCTCGAGCGAGACCTCACCGCCGGTGTCGGCGCCGCCGTCGAAGGCGTGTCCGGAGGCGCTGCGGTAGACCCGGTAGGTCGTCGCGGGGTCACCATACACGCCGCCGAACGCCGGGGGCTGCCAGCTGACGAGCACCCTGCCGGGGCCGATGTTGCGGGCGAGCAGCGCCTGGGGCGGCTCGGGCAGCAGCCGGGCCTCGACGCCGTCGACCTGGGCGAAGTACTTGACGATGCCCTTGTACATCGCCCGCGCGGCCAGCCGGCGGAAGCGGGCGTCCTTGAGCAACGCGGCGTCGTCGACCTGGTCGTGGAACGCGATCTCGATCAGCATCGAGGCCATCTCGTCCTGGTTCGCCGGGTTGATCTCGCCGAAGTAGGCCGACTTGACCTTGCGGTCGGGCCAGCCGGGGTCGAGCTCGGCGCGGATGTCGGCGATCACCTCGCCGTGGACCGCGTTGGCCAGCTCCACCGAGCCGAGCGCGACGGCTTCGTCGGTGGGCTGCATCGAGCCGTTGGGCGGGTTCGGTCCGTAGACGTAGCTCTCGGTGCCGCGGATGGCGCCGTTGAAGGCGTTGGAGTGGTGAGAGAGGTAGATCGCCTGCTCGCCTTGCGCGTGGTGCCAGTCGGCGAAGCGCGATCGCGTGGAGATGTCGTCGGTGCGGTCGTCCTTGGTCGAGGGGTCGTAGACCGTGGCGGGTGCGCCGGAGAACTGGGCGTGGTAGCGGCTGCACTCGTCGGCCCGAACGAGGTTCGAGGTGCCGCCGTTCCGCTCGGTCAGGCCCATGCCGCCGCCGATCCGCACCGCGTCGGCGGAGGCGAAGGAGCCGGGGTCATGGGACCGGTTGGTGATCGACACCGCGCCCCGGGCGTCGTCGGCGCCGGCCTCGAAGTAGAACCGCCCCAGCAGCACCCAGGTCCCTCCGTGTCGGCGCTGGTCGACGAGGAACGTGGTGTCGCCGCCCGGGTGGCTCACGATCACCTCCGCGTCCGAGGGGCGGCTGCTGTGCATCGAGTACGAGATGTAGACCAAGTAGTGCCTCGCCTCGGGCACCTGGAGCACGTAGGTCGCTCGCGCCGTCTCGCTGGGGGAGGTCTGCAGCAGCCGGTTGCCGCCGGCAGCGAACGGGTTGGTGGTGCCCGACAGCGGCAGGGGCGCTTGCCCCCAGCCCGGCGCGGTGGAATCGGAGAAGAGCGCCGCGTCGCCGATCTCGAGGTACTTGCCCGCCTCGGGTCGCGCCGCGCCATCGCTGTCGTCGACGATCACCATCTGCGGGTTCGGGTCGAGCTCGCGGACCGAGACCACCTGGGCCCCGGCGGCGAGCAGGTAGGGCACGAGGAACTCGGCGACGCCGTCCTGGTTGCTCAGGTCCTCGACCACGCCGAAGAGGTTCGGCCGCTGGGTGCCCCAGCCGTTGGCCGCGGTGTAGACGAAGCCGTGACCGGGGCTGAGGTAGACCACCTTCCCCGAGAGCGCCCCGGCCGGCGTGCTGGCGAGGTAGCTGCGCGGCCGCAGCCGGCGCACGCCGGGGCTCGAGCCTCGGTGCTCGTGAAGCCGTGGCGCCACCGGCACGATCGGCAGGTCCGCCGGCACGTAACCCCGGGCGTCGGCTTCGCTGGTGAACTCGGTCTGGCCGAGGCGGCCGCCGCCGCGAGCGAGGGCCGACGGCGCGGGGCAGACCATCACGACTAGCGCGACCAGCGCCCAGGATCTTCGACGGGATAGCATCGCTGGAGGTTACAACAAAGCAGCTCGGCTGGGTCAGCTCACGGAGCTCAACCGAAGCCGATATAGAAGCCCACGGCCAGCGCAGCGGCGAGCACGGCGAAGATCAGCGTCGGGAACAGCAGGCCATTCCTGGGGGGCCGGGTCGCCCGGGTCGAGCGCGGTGTCGCGGGCGCTCGGCCCAGCGGCTGGGCGACCTTGCTGCTCGGGTCCGGGCGCCGAGACTTCGGCACCACCAGCGCGATCGCCTGGGCGACCGGCTCGACCGGCTCGACCGGCTCGACCACCCGGCTCCCCGCCGGAGGAGGTCCGAGCATCTCCGGGGCGGTCCGGATCGGCCTTGCCGCGATCTTCGCTGGCTCGTCCCTGGCGGGCCTCGACGGCTTCGATGGCTTCGGCCGCTGCAGCTCGCGGGTCGGTAACTCCTCGTCATCGTCCTCCTCCTCCATCAGCTCGCCGCCGCTCACCTCCTCAGCCTTGGCCGCTTGCCGCGCCCGCAGCAGCCTTCGTCGCAGCTCCTGCTCCTCGTCGGCAAAGATCTCCTTCATCCAGTGGCCCAGTTGCCGGGTGCCGAAGCCCCGGTCCTGGCAGATCGGCTCCAGCTGTTCGAGCAGCTCGCCCGCGCTCGGATACCGATCGGCGGGATCCCGGGCGAGGGCGCGTTGGGCGAGCTGGTAGAGGGTGAGGTGGTCTCCGCGCAGGTGGGGTGGGGCGGGTGGCACCCGGGCGTAGCGCACGCGCTCGAGGGTCGCTGTCGGGCTCTCGCCGCGGAAGGGGTTGTGGCCGCTTAGCAGCTCGACGAGCATGATGCCGACGCAGAAGATGTCCGAGCGATGGTCGATGTTTCGTCCCCCGGTGGCTTGCTCTGGCGACATGTAGGAGAGCTTGCCCTTGAGCTCTCGTCCCACCGTTTGCTCGAGGCGCCGGGCAGCCTTGGCGATGCCGAAGTCGATCAGCTTGACCTCGCCCTCGAGCGACACCAGCACGTTGGCTGGGCTGACGTCGCGGTGGATGATCTCGAGTGGCTTGCCCCAGTCGTCGCGCTTGGAGTGGGCGTACTCGAGGGCGGCGCAGACGCTGGCCATCAAGTAGGCCACCAGGCCGGCGGGCGGCAGCTCGCCCCTCTCGCGGAAGTGGCGGTAGAGGGCCACCAGGCTCGGTCCGAGGACGTACTCCATGGCGATGAAGTAGGTCGGGCCGGCCTTACCGAACTCGAAGATCTGGGCGATGTTGGCGTGGCTGAGGGTGGCGGAGATGCGGGCCTCGTCGATGAACATCCGCACGAAGACCTCGTCGCCGGCCAGGTGGCGGAGGATCCGCTTGATCGCCACCAGCTTCTCGAATCCACCCTCGCCGGTGGTGCGGGCTATCAGAACCTCGGCCATGCCCCCCGAGGCTACGCGCTCGAGGATCTGATAGCGGCCGATGGTCTCCATGATGCGAGCGTCATGATATCAGCTTTGCCGGTGGTGGGTTTCGATCGGCGTCGAAGCGCTGGAGGCGGACCCCGAGCCAGCTCGCGCCGGCAGCCAGCGCCAGGCCGGCGAAGACGTCGACCACCCAGTGGTAGCGCAGGTAGACCGTCGAGACCCACAGGCTGACCGTCAGCAGCACGACCGGGAGCGCGACCCACCGCAGGCCGGGGATCGTCCGACGATGGCGCCAGAAAAAGAACAGCGTCACCGCCGAGACCGCCGTGTGCAGGCTGGGGAAGCAGTCCCGCGG
>JAUVBO010000770.1 GCA_030591195.1 Pseudomonadota bacterium | reverse complement strand
GTCGTCGGCGAGCGCCACCGCCAGGCTGGCCAGTGCCCGGGTGGTGTCGCCCACCCGATCGGTCCAGATCTCCGCCGCTCGCAGGCAGCTCTCGAGCCGGTTGCTCCGGTCGGTGCACGCCTCGGCGAGCCGGTCGCAGAGCTCGGCGAGGTGCCGCCATTGCTCCTGCTCCTCGGCGAGGCGCGCGAGCAACCGCAGGGCCGGCAGGCAGTGTGCGTCGAAGTTGAGGCACTCGCGGCAGACCCGGATCGCTTCCTCGGCGGCGTCGGCGTGGCGATAGGCCTCGGCCGCCGAGGTCAGCCGCTGCACGCGCACCGAGCGATCGAGCTCGAGCTGGGCCTCGCGCTCGCAGAGCTCGGCCAGGGGGCGCCACTGGCGCTCGCGCAGCAGCGCGCGCTCGAGGGCCCAGATGATCGCCAGATCCTCGGGCTGGCGGCGGTAGGCCTCGGTGATCACGTCGAGCCCGGCGGAGCCGCCGCCGAACTCGCGCAGGTGAGACGACTCGAGCAAGTAGGCCGCCCCGAGGGCGTCGTCAGTGGTCTTGCGGCCGATCTCGGCGAGGTGCTCGGCCATCACCTCCGGGCTAGCGGTCAGTCGCTGGACCCGCAGCAGCTCCTCGCGGAGGGCCGACCCGAACGGTCCCTGGGCCGCCTGGGCGTAGAGGCCGACGTCGGGCGCCTCGCCAAGCCATAGCTCGCGCAGCCGCGCTTGCTGCAGCAGCAGCGCGGCGCGGTGCTCGGGCGAGGTCTGCTCGAGCAGCAGCTCGATGCTCTCGATCGCAGCCGACCAGCGCGACTGGCGCAGCCTGACCTGCAGCAGGCCATGGACCGCGATCTCCATCCCTGGCTGGCGCTCGAGGGCGCGCTCGAAGAGGTCGGATGACTGGTCGAGCTCACCGAGCTGCCAGCAAGCGACCTCACCGGCGCGGCAGAGGGCCATCGCCGCGGCCATGTCGTCATGGTGGGCCGCCGCGTACTGCTCGAGGACCTCCACCAGCTCGGGCCAGCGCTTCTCGAGCCGAACCAGTCCGTCGAGGGCCACCAGCGCCGGGGTGCAGTTCGGATCTTGGCGCAGGGCCTTGGAGTAGGCCTTGATCGCCGCGCCGCGGTTGCCGAGGTTCTCGGTGAGGATCCGCCCCACCCGGCAGAGCAGGATGCTGGCGTCGGGCCGGTCGGGGTCGGTGACCAGCTCGTGGTGGTGCAGCTTGATCAGGTCGCTCCAGGCGCCCGAGTGGTGCAGCACCCGCCCGGCGCCGTGGATCGCCGCGTGGCTGCGGGGGTTGGCGTCCAGCACTTCGCGGTAGATCTTCAGCGCCCGGTCGTACTCCTCGAGCTCGAACTCCAGCACCTGGCCGGCCTGGATCTTGCGGCCCTCGGCCTCCGCCGGGTCCTTGGTCGACTCGGCCTGCTCGAGCAGCAGCGTCACCAGCTCCACGTGGCGCTCGGTGCTGCCGTAGAGCTCGAGCAGCTCGAAGGTCATGCTGCGCGAGCCCTGGTCTCGCTCCATCGCCGGCATCAGCGTCTCGATCGCTGCGGCCGGTGAGCCGAGGGGACCCGCCTGCAGGCGCGCCCGCTCGAGCAGCAGGTGGGCGCGGGTGCGGGGGTCCTTGGCCGAGGTGGCCTGGCGGGCGAGCAGCTCGGCGAGCTGCTCGTGCCAGCCGAGACGGCGCAGCAACGCGGCGAGGCCCCAGAAGGCCAAGCGGAGGTCGGGCTCGAGCTCGATGGCGCGGTTGTACGCGGCGACCGCGTCCTCGGGGCGGTCGAGGTGCTCGGCGAGGATCTCGGCCTGCTCGACGTAGCGGACCGCCCGCGCGGCGGCGGGCAACAGCCCTTCGGTCTCCGGCTCGGAGATCGCGACCAGGCTCTCGTAGTCGCCGCGCTGGCGATAGATCATGCCGAGCGCCTGCAGCGCCGGCAGGTAGCCCTCCATCTGGTCTAGCGCTTCGCGGTAGGCGCCGATCGCCTGATCGACCTCGTGCATCGAGGTGTGCAGCGCCGCCACCTGGGTCAGGATCGCCGCGCGACCTTGCCTGTCGGGCGTCAGGGCGAGCAGCTGGCGCAGGGCCTGGACCAGGTCACGGGTGGCACCCTTGGCCTCGTGCGCATAGACCAGGCGCTGCAGCGCCGCCGGGTTGTCCGCCTCGGCGCGCACGGCGCGGCTGAGGTTGCGGCTCGCCGCGTCGAGGTTTCCAGTGCGGTCGAGGTGCAGCGAGCCGGCCTGCAGCAGCAAGCGGGCCTTGTCGCGGGGCTCGTCAAACAGATCGGCCAGGTGCTCGAGCGAGCGACAGAGCGGCTGCCACTGCTCGGTGCGGCCGTAGAGCTGGGCCAGGGCGAGCTGGACCGGGAGGTTCTGCGGGTCGGCGTCGCTGGCGCGGACGTACGCCGCCTGCGCCTCGTCGAGGCGCTCGAGGCGGGCCTCGTGCAGGGTGCCGGCGCTGTAGAGGCACAGGGCGCGCTGGGCCGGGTCGGTGAGGCGCTCGCCGAGCTGCTCGAGCACCTCGGCCGCCTCGGCGTAGGAGCCGAGCTCATTGCGGAGGGCCGCGGCCCAGGCCAGCGCCGGCACGTAGCGCGAGCGCAGCTTCATCGCCTGCTCGATCAGCTTCATCGCCGGGGCGGGCTTGTTCAGTCGGTAGCGGACCACCGCCGCACCCTCCACCAGCACCGCGGCGTGGCCGCCGGTCTCTCCGCCCACCCGCACCTCGGTCTGGCCCAGCTTGAGCGCACGCTCGTAGCTGCCGAGCCGCATCGCCATCCGGCGAGCGCGCCGGATCACCCAGGCGGCGTCGGGCCGTGGGGTGAGCGCCGCGTCCAGGTCTTGATCGACCTGTTCGATGCCGAGGTCGCCGCGCTCGCCGGCGGCGGCGGCCTCGAGCCACATCAGCGCGGCCCTCTCGGGCTGGCGGTCGGCGAGCGCCTTGGCCTCGTTGACGTAGAAGGCGTGCTCGACGGTCCAGGCGCTGTCGGGCAGCGGGGCGATATCGTCGGGCGGGAACGCCGCGACCTCGATGGCCGGCTTGGTTGGCTCGTCGGGCCCGAGGGAGTCCTCGACCAGGTCTGGGCCGCCGAGGTTCGCCTCGCCGATGTCCGGCTGCCCGACAGCGGCCACGCCACCAGCCGCGTCGTCGATCATCTCGGCCACGCCGATCCCGATCGCGGTCACGGCCTCGTCGTCGCCAGCGGGCACCGCGGTGGCGTCTTCGTCCTGCCGCACTTCCTC
>JAUVBO010000149.1 GCA_030591195.1 Pseudomonadota bacterium | reverse complement strand
GACGACAGTCGGGGTCGGTGGCGAGGCCGTAGTGCAGAAGCTTGCCCTTGGAGGTCACCTGGGCGCCGTCGCAGGTCCAGGCCAGGTTGGCCATCATGCCCTCGACCGTGGCGCACGAGCTGCAAGGCACGTCCGTCGGCGCGTACACGGTCGACCCGTTCCGGGCGCAGCCGCCGAGCCATGCATGGTAGCTCGCGGCGGTGGGCGGCGCTGCGGTGGCGAAGCGTGCCCGGTAGACCGACGCGGGACAGAGCTTCCAGCCCCCTGCCGTGTTGCAGAGCTTCTCCTCGGCCTCGCACTGGCTGTAGTCCAGGGTGCCGGGGGCGGTGGCATGGCAGAGCACCATCGTGGCGTCGACCACATGGTCGACGTAGGCGTTGGCTTGGTTGCACGCCGGCGGCGATCCGAGATCCGGCCCGACATCCGGTAGTCCGACATCCGGACCGACGTCCGGTAGTCCGACGTCCGGCGATCCGGCATCCGGACCGACATCCGGTAGTCCGAGATCCGGACCGACATCCGGTAGTCCGAGATCCGGACCGGCATCCGGTAGTCCGGCATCCGGACCAACGTCCGGCAGTCCGACGTCCGCTGGCAGTCCGACGTCCGCTGGTGCGGTATCCGGGCTGAAATCGGGGAGATCGACGGTCGCTCCGGCGTCCGCCATGTCACCGTCGGCCGCGAGGTCTGCCCGGAATCCGTCTGCGAGGCCCACGCTGGAATAGCCCGAGAGAAGATCACAGCCAGCCCCGGCGAGCGTCCAGCCCAAGATCAATGTCCGTGCGCTCACCGAAACGTTGACCATCCTCGATTCCCCCGTGGAGCACTCAGCATAGCGACTATCCAGTGGGCGCGGAGAAAAAGGGCGTCCGCCGGACGAAACCTGCAGCGGGCCCGGAGCCGGCTCCACCATCGGCCGGGACATCTCACCTCCACCGCCGGACATGACGCAGCGTCCCAACTTCTCCCGCCAAAACCGGGAGTTCGGTGACTAGCTCGCTTGACGGCAGCTCGACCTTCGGGTTATTGCGCGGGTCATGAGCAGGGCGGCGGCATTCTACGACTTGGACGGAACGCTGGTCCGAACCAACCTGGTCAACACCCTTGGGTTTTTTGCCCGCAACCAACCGGGCTTGCTGCGTAGCGTGGGCCGGACGGCACGGACCCTGCTCGAGATCCCCCTGTTCGCGGCGGCCGATCTCTACAGCCGCAAGGTGTTCAACAGCATCTTCTTCAACAGCTACAAGGGCGAGTCCGAGGACCGGCTGCGCCATCTCGGCGACGAGCTGTTCGAAAAAGTTGTCAGGCCGAACATCTACCCTGGCGCCTACACGCTGGTAGCCAGGTCGAAGCAGCTCGGCTTGCGTCAAGTACTCGTCACCGGCGCTCTCGACTTTTCCGTCGGGCGCCTGGTGGAGCACCTCGGCTTCGACGACCACGTGTCCAACCGCCTCGAGTTCGTCGGCGGCCTGGCCACCGGGCGGCTGCTGCCGCCGGTGATCGCCAGCGCGACCAAGGCCTCCTGGATCCGTACCTACGCCGAGCGCGAGGGGCTCAGCCTCTCGGACTCCTACTGCTACAGCGATAGCATGAGCGATCTGCCGATGCTATCGATGGTCGGTCACCCCGCAGCCGTCAACCCGGGCCTGCGCCTGCGGGCCACTGCGGTGCGCCACGACTGGCCGATCCTCGACCTGCGGTGAGCATGCAAGGACGCTGAACATGAGAGCGCTGCCCCGACGCAAGCTGGACGACTCGGTGGTCTACATCGAGAGTGACTCCGCCCCACGGATTCTCTTTTCCGGCGAGGATCTGCTGCTCGAGGACTTCCCGGTGGGCACGCGGGTGATCTATCCTCGCCAGCCGATCGAGGGCCTGCCCAACCCACGGGCGGCGATCCACCACGCGCTGAGCCACCCCGAGCAGATGGACCCGCTCCACGCGCTGCTCGAGCAGGGGTCGAAGGTCACCATCGCGCTCGACGACATCAGCCTGCCGCTGCCGCCGATGGTCACCCCCGACATCCGCCAGACGATGCTCGAGATCTTGCTCGAGATGCTCGACGCCCACGGCATCGACGACGTGCACCTGATCATCGCCACCGGGATCCACCGCAAGATGTCCAGGGCCGAGATGCGGCGGATGGTGGGGCGCAAGATCTTCGACGCCTTCTACCCCGATCGCTACTACAACCACGACGCCGAGGACCCCGACGGGATCGTCACCCTCGGCGAGACCGACCACGGCGAGGTCGTTCGCTTCAGCCGCCGGGCGGCCGAGTCGGACCTGCTGATCTACGTCAACATCAACCTCACGCCGATGGACGGCGGCCACAAGTCCGTGGCCACCGGGCTGGTCGACTACCAGACCCTTCGTGCCCACCACGAGCCGCAGACGATCCGCGACAGCATGAGCTACATGGATCCGCGGCCGGAAAAGTCGGAGCTGGCGAACAAGATCAACCGCCAGGGGCGGCTGATCCACGAGCACGTCAAGATCTTCCACCTCGAGACGGCGCTGAACAACCGGATGTTCAAGGGCCAGCTCGACTTCTTTCACAAGAACGAAGACGACTTCACCGAGCTCGACCGGCTCAAGTTCGAGGGCATGCGCTGGGCGACCAGCAAGCTGCCGAAGCGGGTCAAGCGCGAGGTCTTCGCCAAGGTCCCGGCGAGCTTCGAGCTGATCGCCTGCCACGCCGGCGCCTGCGAGCCGACCCACGACAAGATCCTCCAGCGCAACTTCGACCAGTACGCGGTGCGGGTTCGTGGCCAGGCCGACATCCTCGTCATCGGCGTGCCGCCCATCTGCCCGTACAGCGTCAACTCGATCCTCAACCCGCTGCTGGTGCAGGTGATGGGGCTCGGCTACCTGTTCAACTTCTACCGCGGCAAGCCGCTGCTGAAGAAGGGCGGGGTGCTGATCCTCGCCCATCCGTGCCACGTCGACTTCGATCACGAGCAGCACCCGAGCTACATCGAGTTCTTCCACCGGCTGCTGCCCGAGACCCGCGATGCCTTCACCCTGCGCTCCAAGTCCGAGGAGGAGTTCGCCCACAACCCGAGCTACATCGAGATGTTTCGCCGGGGGATCGCCTACCACCCCACCCACCCGTTCTTCATGTGGTACTGGGGCGAGAACGGTCGCCAGCAGGTGGGCAAGGTGATCGCCGCCGGGGCGAAGAACGCCCACGTGCCGGCGCTGCTCGGCTGGGATCGGGCCGATACCGTCGCCGAGGCGCTGGCGATGGCCAAGAGCGAGGTCGGGCCCTCACCCGAGATCACGCTCCTGCACCTGCCGCCGATCGTGATCGCCGATGTCGAGTAGGCGAGGCCACCGCGGGTGCAACGACAGGAGGCGCGGGTGAGCGGTCAAGGCCAGCTATCGACGACCGAGATCCTCGACGGCCGCAGCGTCTACCTCATCGGTGGCACGGGCTTTCTGGGAAAGCTGTTCCTCAGCTTGCTGCTCCACCGCTTCCCCGGCATCCGCCGGATCTACCTGATGGTTCGCCCGGGCAGCGGCACCGACAGTCAGGCACGCTTCGACGCCGAGGTGGCCACCTCGCCGGTCTTCGACCCCCTGCGCGAGCGCTACGGCGCGGCGCTCGAGGGCCTGCTGCGGGACAAGGTGCGGGTCACGGCCGGCGATATCACCCGCGACCACCTCGGGCTCGACGAGGCCGAGGCTCAGGCGATCGCCGACGACATCGACGTGGTGGTCAACAGCTCGGGGCGCGTGACCTTCAACCCGGCCCTCGACCAGTCGCTGCGGACCAACGTCACCGGGACGAAGAACGTGATCGCCTTCGTCAAGCGGATGAAGCGCCCGGCGCTGGTCCACCTCAGCACCTGCTTCGTCGCCGGCAACCGCTCGGCGACGATCTGGGAGGACGAGCCGGTGGTCGGTTTCTTCCCGCGCCAGGAGGAGCTCGAGGGGGCGACCTTCTCCGCCGAGCAGGAGATCGCCGACTGCGCCAAGCTCGCCGAGCGCGTCCGCGAGGAGGCCAAGGAGGCGGTGCTCGCCGCCGAGCTGCGCCTCGTCGCCCGCCGACGCCTCCGCGACGAGGGCCGCGATCCGGACAACGAGCGCTTTGCTCGCCTGGCGCTGGCCCGTGAGCGCAAGAGCTGGATCCGCCAGCGACTGACCGACCTCGGCATGCAGCGCGCCGAGCGCTGGGGGTGGCCGAACATCTATTGCTACACCAAGTCCCTCGCCGAGCAGCTGGTCGCTGCCGAGGAGGGCATCGTCCGCACCATCGTCCGGCCGTCGATCGTCGAGAGCTCGGCCGTCTACCCGTTTCCGGGCTGGAACGAGGGCTTCACCACCAGCGCGCCGATCGTCTTCCTCGCGCTCAAGGGACAGAACACGATCCCCTGCTCGGACAAGCTGATCCTCGACATGATCCCGGTCGACCACGTGGCCGCCGGGCTGGCGATGGTCACCGCCCAGGCCTGCGTCGAGCGACCGGAGCTGGTCCACCAGCTCTGCTCGGGGGACGTCAACCCGCTGCGGATGCGGCGGATGGTGACCCTGCTCGGGCTGCACAAGCGCAAGCACTTCCTGCAGAAGCGTGAGGGCAACCGGCTGGTCAACCAGGCGCTGGCGCGGATGGAGACCCGCACGGCGACCTTCGAGGAGTTCGAGCGCAGCCCGGTGCCGGTGATCAAGCGGCTGGCCACCTCGGCCCAGCGGGCGATCGAGCGCGTGCGTCCGCGTTGGGGGGGGAGCCATCTGGCCGACGTGCTCGACGAGGTCCGGCGTAAGGTCGACCGCCTCGAGCAGGTGAGCGGTGGGCTGGCGGACGTCTTCGAGATGTACCGGCCGTTCATCGGCGAGAACCACTACACGCTCCGCGCCGACAACATCCGCGCGCTGCACGCCCGGGTGCCCGAGGCCGAGCGGCCGCTGACCCCCTGGAACATCGGCGCGCTCGACTGGCACCACTACTCGCTCGAGGTCCACTACCCCGGGCTGCACAAGTGGGTTCTTCCCGAGCTCGAGGACGACTTCGCCGCCAAGCCGCAGACGATCTACACCTACAACCACCTGGTCGAGTTGTTCGACACGACGTCGAAGATCCACGCCAAGCGGGTGGCGATGCAGATCCTGCGCGAGGGTCACCGCGACCGCTACACCTACGCCGAGCTGCAGGAGCTCGCCACCCGCGTGGCCGGCTTCATCGCCGAGCGGGGCGTCGAGCCGGGCGACCGGGTGATGCTGCTCAGCGAGAACCAGCCCGAGTGGGCGATGGCCTACTTCGGCGTGCTCAAGGCGGGCGCTACCTGCGTGCCGGTGGACCGCGAAGCGAGCGCCGAGGAGGTGTGCAACCTCGCCCGTGCCGCCCGGGTCAAGGGCGTGCTGGCGAGCGTCAAGGTCTGCCAGCGGCTGCCGGCGCTCTCCGGGCAGCTGGCCGAGGGAGCCGAATCAGGGGGGCCCGCGCTCTGGCCCTTCTCCGAGGTGTTCGCGCTGGTCGGCGAGCAGACCGAGCAGCGACGGAGTCAGGCCCTGCCGGCGCGGATCCAGCGCGACCAGCTCGCCTCGCTGATCTTCACCTCCGGCACCACTGGCAGGCCGAAGGGGGTGATGCTCAGTCACCGTAACTTCACCTTCATCGTCGCGGAGCTGGCGCGGGTCTTCGACTTCTCGCCGCGCGACGGGATGCTCAGCGTGCTGCCGCTGCACCACACCTTCGAGTTCTCCGCCGGCCTGCTGGTGCCGCTGGCCCGCGGCTCGCAGGTGACCTATCTGCCCGACCTCAACGCCGGTACGATCAGCGACGCCTTGGCCGAGGGCAAGACCACCGCGATCGTCGGCGTGCCGGCGCTGTGGGAGCTGCTCTATCGGCGGATCCGCTCGCGGCTCGCCGAGGGGCCGGGGTGGCTCCAGCGCTCGGTGGTCGGGATGATCCGGCTCAACAGCTGGCTCGCGCGCAAGGGCCCGTTTGACCTGGGCCGGCTGCTGTTCCTCCTGATCCACCGGCGCTTCGGCGGTCGGATCCGCTACCTGATCAGCGGCGGGTCGGCCCTCGGCGACCACGTCAAGAAGCTCTTCCACGGCCTCGGAATGCCGATCTATGAGGGCTACGGCCTCGCCGAGTCGTCGCCGGTGCTGACCGTCGCCCGCCCCGACGGCCGGCTGTTGCTCGGCAGCGTCGGCCAGCCCCTGCCTCACGTCGAGGTCGAGATCCTCGAGCCGAACCGCGCCGGCGTCGGCGAGGTGATCGCCCGGGGGCACAACGTGATGAGCGGCTACTTCGACGCCGAGGAGGCGACCGCCCGCACGATCCGCGACGGCTGGCTGCACACCGGCGACCTCGGCCGGCTCGACGACGATGGCAACCTCTACCTCGTCGGGCGGAGCAAGGACGTGATCGTCGACAGCAACGGCAGCAACGTCTACCCCGATGAGCTCGAGGAGCTCTACGGCGACCATCCGTTGATCAGGGAGCTGAGCGTGGTCGGGCTGCCCGAGGGCGCGGCCGAGCGCGTGGCGGCGCTGGTGGTGCCCGACTACGAGGCCGAGCCCGAGCTGTCGCGGGACGAGGTGCAGCAGCGGGTGCGCGACGCGATCTCGAGTCGGTCGGCCGACCTGCCGTTCTACAAGCGACTCAAGATCGTCCACCTCTGGGACGGGGAGCTGCCGCGGACCGCCACCCGCAAGGTCAAGCGCCTCGAGGTCGTGGACCAGCTGATCCGGCTCGAGAAGCTGGT
>JAUVBO010000216.1 GCA_030591195.1 Pseudomonadota bacterium | reverse complement strand
TACCATTACATATGGAGCCGATCCGCCACAGAGCCTGCTCGGACCCCGGCTGCAATGACGTTGGCACGCTGGGCGCAGGGAACATCATCCTTCACGCATCTTTCGACACGAAATCGGGGACACGGCAACGTTGCCTCTGCAAGACCTGCGGCCGCACCTTCAGCGCCAACACGGGCACGGCATACGCCGGCCTCCGCTACTCGCGCGATGAGTTCGACCAGGTCGCCACTACGCGAGGCGAGGGAAACAGCATTTCGACCATCGCTCGTATTGCGGGTCGCTCGCGCAGCACGATCGCGCGGTGGCTCGAGCGCGCCGCTACCGAGGTGTGGTCGCGACTCTGGGCGGGTAGCATCGTCGGCCGACGGTCGTATCGCAACACCGAGGCCATCTTCAACGAAGTGATCTCTCGAGGTCGGCTGGTCGGCACAGTCCTCGTCACCAGCGACGGATTCGAGTTCTACGAGCGGGTTGTCCGCAGACTGCTCGGCGTTGCCTGCGCCTACGGGCAGGTGATCAAAACGCGGCGAAACAACCGCGTGATCCGGGTCGAGCGGCGCGTGAAACTCGGCACGAAGAGCCAAATCGCCGAAGCGCTGCTCGAGTCGGAAGACTCCGAGACTCTCAATACCAGCTTCGTCGAGCGCCTCAACCTGACGCTCCGTCAAGGCTTGGCGTACTTGCAGCGGCGCTCACCAGCACCTGCCCGGTGTGACCGCAGGCTCGACCAGGACCTTGCGCTGATCCAGTGCCATTACAATTTCGTCCGGCCGTCGAGCTGGCCCGTGCGGTAGCCACCTGACGACGGCGCCCCCAAGCGGTCCGACGCCGCCATGCTGCCGGGAGCGCCTGGGTCGGCTCAGAACGGGTAGTTGGGGATGCAGCCCGACCAGTCGGCGTTGCTGAAGTGGATCTTCATCGCCGGGTCGACGTTTTCACCCATGAAGTGGATCGACTTGGCCGTCGGCGACACGACGTAGGGCGTGGCGCTGACGATCGACTTGTGACACGAGTTGGGGATCGGCACCCCGTGGGCGTTGAGCACGCTGTTCTGGTAGATCGTCAGCCCGATGGCGGCGATGTACAGGCCGTTCATCGCGTTGACCACGCTGTTGTGGTGGATCGACCCGCTGGTGGTCCCGGGAGTCAGCGTGCCGTAGGGCGTTTCGGGGTACCAGGACTCGGAGCCGATGTAGAGCCCCGAGCCGCAGGCCCGCAGGGGCCCGCAGTCGACCTTGTTGCCCGAGACGTCGACGTCCTGGTAGTTGCCGCTGGTCGAGGGCCACTTCTGGATCATCAGCGCAGCGAAGGCCCCGGCGGCGGGATCGGCGGTGTGGGTGATGGTGTTGTTCTGGATCACGCACTGCTGGCAGCCGCCGAAGATCAGGTCGACGTCGGTGTTGTCGACAAAGACGTTGTTGACGAAGGTCGACTGCTTGGCGTCGTGGACCGTCAGCCCGTCGGACCAGAGGTTCTGCTGGTCGTGCCGGCCGTTGTTGGCGAAGGTGCTGTCGGCGATGGTGACGTTGGTCGCGCTGCCGGTGACCACCAGGCCGGTGCCGCACAGCGCATTGTTCGAGCTGCTGTTGGTCAGCGAGCAGCTGCTGCAGGAGAAGATGCCGTTGTGGCCGGGCGCGTTGTTGCCCGCGACACAGGCGGCGTGGGCCGCGGTGCCGGCGCGCCCCTGGCGGTTGCCGTCGAGCACCAGGTGGTCGACGTGCAGCCCGCTGCCCTCGACGCGCAGCAGGCCGAAGTTGGCCGTCAGCGCCGGCAGGGCGACGAGCTCGGCGCAGGCCCCGCTGACCCCGCAGGGCGGCGCGCCCGCGCTGCCGGCCGTGCGCAGGGTCAGCGGCTGCGTCAGCTTGACCTGGTCCGCCAGGTGGTAGCGCCCCGCGGGCAGCTCGAGCGTCCCGCCCGGGGAGGTCCGGTCGATGCAGAGCTGCAGGGCCGCGCTGCTGTCCACCGCCTTGTCGCGCAGGGGCACGAGCTCGGGACAGGCCCCGGCGGGCGGGGGCTTGGCGTCCGCCGGCGGCTGGGCATCGGCTGGCGGCGGCTCGACGGCGTCTTGGCCCATCGCGCCGTCGGTCGACGGGACCACGTCGAGCGCGGCCGCGCCGTCAGCCGGCAGGGCGCTGTCGACCGGCAGAGCGCTGTCGGCCACGTCGATCCGAGCGCCGCCATCGCCCCCCGCACCATCCGGGGACCGGACCTCGCCAGCACAGCCGCCCGCGAGGGCCAGGACAACCAGGACGATCAGAGAGCGCTCCGGGCGCGCTGCGGCGAGTGACATGGGGCCGACCTTAGCAGGTCAGCGGACCCGACTCGTTCTGAACCGCGACGAGACCGGCCGATCGCGCGGTCAGCCCGCCGCCGTGCCGTCGTCCGGGACCTCCGCCAGACGCTCGCCGAAGGATCCAACCTGCCAGACCTGCTCGGCCTGCGCCTGCTGGGTCTCCACACCTGCGCCGCGGTGCGTCGAGCCCTGCCGCGGGTCAATCGCCAGGACCTGCTCGGCTGCCTCGGTCTCGACCGACTCGAGCCCACCAACGGGCCCCGCTCGAGGCGCCGCCCGATGCTGCGGCCGCTGCCCTCGCGCTGCCTGACTTGCGCGCGAAATCGGCACCAGCCATCGCAGGTCGGCGAGCGGTGATCGAGATCGCCGCGGACCGGCTGACATCGCCGCAGATCGGCAGGCTGCTCGGCCTGCACCGTGCCACGGTCGCCGCGCTTCGCCGCGAGCCAGCAGCGCCAGCAGCGCCAGAGCTGGTACGCGCCGTCAAGCTCCAGCTCGGCCTCCGTCACGCGCGCACCCGCCAGCGCCTTGGCCACGGCGTGACGCTCCCGCGCTAGATGCGACATCCGCCGACGATACGCGACCGCCTGGTCGTGTTTCTGCTGCGGATGCGGCGTCCATCGGCGATACGCGACCAGGCGGTCGTGTTTCTCCATCGGACGCTCCGTCTCGAGGAGCCACGCACCGTCGGCGGGCAGAGAGACGATCGCCAACAATGAGATGAACGCTGGCTTCCTGGTCCTGCAGGCCGGCCACGAGCGCATGGCCCCGATGATCCTGCCCGACTACACCACCGACAACGTCAAGAAGAAGCAATGGACGTCGGTCTACAAGGGCACGCTCCGCTAGACCGCTCCACCCTCCAGCCGGGGGCACCGCGAAACGGGCCCCTGATCTCCCCTGATCTCCCCCCCTCGCTGGACGATCAGTCCTCGACCAGCGGTGGGCGCGCCACAAAAAAAAAGGGGCGGGTCATCGACCCACCCCTCGTCACGGCTTGTGCTTGTGCTGTGCTAGCAGCGGCGAACGTTGGCGGCGGCTGGACCCTTCGGCCCCTGCTCGACGTCAAACTCCACCTGGTCACCCTCGGCGAGCGTCTTGAAGCCCTCGCCCTGGATAGCGTTGTGATGCACAAACACGTCGGGGCCACTGTCCCGCGTGATGAACCCAAAACCCTTAGAATCGTTGAACCACTTCACTGTGCCTTTGTCCAAAACCTTGCTCCTGCTTGACGACCAAATCGGAGGTCGGCCGCCTGACCGATCTTCGCGGGGCCTGCGGAACTGTACCGAGGAACCGCGAAGACGTAGGAATTCTTGTGCTCCACAGAGGAAGGAAGTGCAAGGAGTATTCTGACTCGCGGCGTTCGCTCTGTGCCCGCGCAGCGCGAGGCGAACCTTGCCATCGCGCGTCCAAGACAGCCGGCGCGCGGCGAAGGGTGGGCGAAGGGCGTAGCGCAGCAGCCGCTCGAGTTTCTTGCAGGCCGAAGCGGGGGGAGCGCGAACCGGAGAAACCGGACGGCTTGGGGCTAGCGGTGGCTCTTGGCGCGGCCGTCGGTGGCGGGGAGCGCGATCCCGAGCTTGCGGATCTTGCGGAAGAGGGTGGACTTGTGGATACCCAGCTGCCGGGCCGTGGCGAGCCGGTTGTTGTCGTTGTGCCGCAGTGCAGCGAGGATGTAGTGCCGCTCGAGGTCCTCCAGGCTCCCGGATGATTCCGATGGACCTTCGCCGGAGCTGGTCGTCGCAGACTTCAGCGCCGGGGGGAGGTGCTCCGGCCTGATCATGCTGCCCGGCGACAGCACGAAGCCGTGCTCCACCACGTTCTTCAGCTCGCGAACGTTACCCGGGTAGTCGTGCGCCATCAGGATCGCGAGCACCTCCGGGGAGACGCCGGCGATGTTCTTGTCCTGGACGACCGAGAGGGTGCGCACGAAGTGCTCCACCAGCAGAGGCACGTCTTCCATCCGCTCGCGCAGGGGAGGGATGGCGATCTCGAAGACGTTGAAGCGATAGTAGAGATCTTCGCGGAAGCTGCCGTCGGCAGTCATCGCCCCCAGGTCGCGGTTGGTGGCGGCGACGATCCGTGCGTTGGCCTTCAGCGTCCGGACGCCGCCCAGCGGCTCATAGGTCCGCTCCTGGAGCACCCTCAGCAGCTTCGCCTGGAGGTGAAGGGGGAGGTCGCCGATCTCGTCGAGGAACAGCGTCCCCCCCTCCGCCCTGGCGAAGCGGCCAGGTTTGGCCTTGACGGCTCCGGTGAACGCGCCCCGCTCGTAGCCGAAGAGCTCCGCTTCCATCAGCGTATCCGGGATGCCCGCGGCGTTGACGGCAACGAACGGGCCGTCCGATCGCCCGCTGAGGTCGTGGATCGCCTGCGCCACCAGCTCCTTGCCCGTGCCGCTCTCGCCCGTGATCAGCACCGTGCTCTCGCTCTCCGCGATGGTGGGCAGGGTCTCGAGCACCCGCCGCATCGCGGCGCTACGACTGATGATGTCCTTGAAGCCGTAGCGCTGCGCCACCTGCCGGCGCAGCGCCTCGACCTGGCGCAGGTCGCGGAAGGTCTCCACGCCCCCGTGGACCACCCCGTCCTTGTCGCGGAACAGCGCGGTGGAGACGCTGACGGGCACCTCCTCGCCCGTGGAGGTGGTGATGTGAACCATCAGGTCGACCACCGGGCGGCCGGTCTCCACCGTGTAGCGCAGGGCGCAGGCGTCCTTGCAGATATTGGCGCGAAAGACCTCATGGCAGGGGCGACCGATGGCGTCCTCGCGGGAAAACCCCGTGATCAACTCCGCCGCGCGGTTGAAGCAGGTGATCCGCCGGTCGAGGTCGACGGTGAACACCCCGTCGGAGATGCTGCTCAGCACCGCCTCGAACCGCTCGGGTGAGAGGCCCGAGACTCCCGTTTCGGTCATGCAGCCCTGCTTCGACATCGCCTCACCGCTCGTCGGTTGGAGCCATCCCGACCCGCAAAGGTTGCAGCCATCCCGACCCGCAAAGGTTGCAGCTCCAATGTGGCCCTGGAGACAACTGTCTGCCGCCGCCCCTCACCTTGATATTACAACCATCTTGCTACATCCCGGGCGGATAAGTCCCGGATGCGGTGGCGGGGAAAGCAACCCGCTGGTTTTTCTATCGCGGCCCCGCGCGGTAGCGTTGGCCCCCGTTCGAGCCCGGCGAGGGCCATGCCAATGGCGGACCAGATCCACGGCGTTTGCGCCGCGCGTGCCAGCGATGACTGATCTACCCGTTCTGCTCAGCGGAGGTCTGTTCGCCGGCGTGCTCGGTGGCTTCCTCGGAATCGGTGGCGGGATCATCCTGATGCCGCTGCTCCGGTTCCTCGTGGGTCTCTCGCCCGCCAAGGCGGCTGGGACCTGCATCCTGGCGGTGCTCTTCACCACCATCGGCGGGAGCTACCGTCACCTGCGACAGGGACAGGTGAACCTCGGGTCGATCGTGCCCCTCATCATCTCCGGCGCCGTGGCCAGCGGCCTGTGCTCGCTCGCGTTCGGCTACCTGGCCCGGCGCGGCCACTGGCTCGACCTGGGGATCGGACTGGTCTTCTGCATCATCTCGGCCCGCATGATCGCTGCGGGGTGGCCCGGCGCAGCCAGGCCAAGAACAGCCCAGCAGACCGGCGACAACCGGGTGCGAGGACCGCTGGCGCTGAAGG
>JAUVBO010000732.1 GCA_030591195.1 Pseudomonadota bacterium | reverse complement strand
TGATGGTCGTCGACGACGACTCGCTGGTCACCAGCAGCCTGCGCAACTTCCTCTCGCTCGAGATGGACATCGACCCGATCACCTTCAACGACTCGGTCGCTGCGCAGAAGTATCTCCAGGAGACCGAGATCGACCTGATCATCAGCGACTTCCTGATGCCCGATGTCGACGGGATCCAGTTGTTGACCACCGCGCGGCAGCAGCAGCCCGAGGTGCCGCGGGTGTTGTTGACCGGCTACGCGGACAAGGAAAACGCGATCAAGGCGATCAACGAGGTCCAGCTGTTCCAGTACGTCGAGAAGCCATGGGACAACGCCCAGCTGCGTCACCTCGTCATCAGCGGCCTCGAGCGGCAAAACCTGCTGCGGCTGCTGACGCGAAAGATGGACGAGCTGGCCGAGACTCGCCGCGACCTCGACGGTCTTCGCCGGGCGCTGGTGCGGGCCTTCGCCTGACCTGATCTCCTGACATGATCACCTGATTGGTGGGGCGAAACCTGATCGACCGCCGCGGCGAACTACAGGCGGGAGACCATGAGCCGACAATTGACCTGGAGCACCTTCGCGCTGGCGTTGCTGCTCGGGACAGCCGCCCATGCCCAGCAAGGGCCGGAGGCGCTGACCGGCTCACCGGCGGAGCGGCCCGCCAGCGCGCCAGCGAGCCAGCCGACCAGCTCACCGGCGGAGCGGCCCGCCAGCGCGCCAGCGAGCCAGCCGACCAGCTCACCGGCGGAGCGGCCCGCCAGAGATCCCTACGACCCGTCGGTCGACAGCCGCGGCACCCCGTCGCTGCCGCCCCAGGAAGACCGGCTCCCGCCCCCCTCGGCCAAGCCCGGGGAGCGCCGCCCGGTGCCCCGCTACGACGGCCGGGCCGACAAGGGCGCCTCGGCCGGCGAGGTGCTGATCTGGATCCCGCGGGTGATCGGCCTTCCGGTCCATCTGGTGCTCGAGTACCTGGTCCGCAAGCCGATCGTCGGCGGCCTGACCTTCGCCGAGAAGCACCACCTGTTCGAGCGGGTCAAGCGGGTCTTCAGCTTCCGTGACGAGGACTCCTACCTCTTCCCGACCGCCTTCTTCGACTTCGGCCTCAACCCGACGGTCGGCTTCTTCAACGTCAACAACGACCTCTGGGTCGACGACCACACGCTGACCCTGCAGGGCGGATTCTGGGACGGCTGGGTCAACCTGATCGCCACCAGCCGCTTCCCGGTCTTCACCGACGACAGCGGCGTGGTGACCATCCGCGGGCAGTTCTTCACCCGCCCAGACCAGGTCTTCCACGGCGTCGGCGCCGAGACCCTCGACGACAACGAGCGGTTCTACCGGCTGCGCGCAGGTGAGGGTGAGCTGTCGCTGCGGGCGGTGCTGATGGACCTCAACCGGATCGACTTCGGCGTCTTTTTCCGCCACGGCGAGATGCTCGGCCAGGACAACTTTGGCACCTCGGTTGAGAGCGCCCCGACCGTCTTCGACGTCGACGACCCGGCGCAGGTGCCCGGGTTCGGCAAGACCTACAGCCTGCTGTCGCCGCGGATCCGGCTCGAGCTCGACACCCGCAGTCCCGATCGGGTGTTCACTCCGGGATCGGGCCTGAGGCTCGAGCTGTTCGGCTCGTTTCACCTCGACCCGAACCGCACCGAGCTGCACTTCTTCCGCTGGGGTGGCGAGGCCGCCGGCTTCCTCGATCTGTCGGGGATCAACCACGTGCTGGCCCTGCGGGTCTACGCCGAGTTCGTCGAGCAGACCGGTGACGATCCGGTGCCGGTGCCAGAGTTGATCTTCCTCGGCGGAGAGGAGCACCTGCGCGGCTTCCTCGAGGGCCGCCTGCGCGGCGAGAGCGCCTTCGTCGTCACCGCCAACTACCGCTACCCGGTCTGGACCTTCCTCGACGCCAACCTCTTCGTCAGCGTCGGCAACGTCTTCTCCGGCCACCTCGACGACCTCCGGATCCAGCGCCTGCACCTCAACTGGGGCATCGGCCTGCGGTCCAACGCCTCGCGCGATGTCTCCTTCGACGCGATGGTCGCCTTCGGCACCAACCGCTTCGACCACATCGACGAGGAGCGCTTCGCCGTCGACCACGTCCGCCTCATCTTCGGCATCAACCAGGGCTTCTGAGGGAGACGGCACGATGAGCACCAGACGAAGCAGACGCCAGCTCCTCCGCGGCAGCCTCGCCACCGCCGCGACCCTCGCGGTGGCCACCCTGGTCGGGGCCTGCAGCGGTGGCGGCGCGGTCCGGCGGTTCCAGCTGGCCGACCCGCTCTGGGAGGATGCGGACCGCAACCACGTCCCGGCCACGCCCTCGGAGTACTACTCGGGGATGATGGCCGACGTGGCGGACAAGACCATCTTCCGGCCCCTGTCCCAGCTGTTTCGTTTCCCGCTGCCGGGCGAGGCCCGCAACGCAAACGCCATCGACGAGGTACCGAACAGCTCCTGGTTCACCAACCGCATCGGGCTGCACCCGATGACCCCACAGCAGGTCGCGCGAGGCGCGTGCGCCGACGACCTGAAGCTCGATCCCGCGGCCGGGCCGTGGGTCGTGGTCAACGCCAAGCCCGACGGAGCCAACCCGGGCTTCTTCATCAAGGCCAACAACGGCCACCGCTACCTGCTCAAGTTCGACGGGCCGGTGCAGCCCCAGCGCGCCACCGCGGCGGACGTGATCGGCTCGCGGATTTACCACGCCGCTGGCTACTTCGCCCCGTGCAACCAGGTGGTCTACTTCCGCCGGAGCGTGCTGACGATCAGCCCGAAGGCCACCACCACCAACCGCTACGGCGACAAGCAGCCGATCACCGAGGCCGACGTGGACAAGGTCCTGTCGATGGCCTTCCGGCTGAAGAACGGACTGATGCGGGCGTCGGCGAGCGCCTTCTTGCCCGGTAAGCCGATCGGTCCCTGGAAGTACCAGAGTAGCCGCGACGACGATCCGAACGACGTCGTGCCACACCAAGACCGCCGCGAGCTGCGGGGGGCTCGACTGCTCGCGGCGTGGCTCAACCACTCGGACGCTCGCGAGCAGAACACCCTCGACATCTGGTTCGAGCGCCGGGGCCGACGCTACATCCGGCACTACTACATCGACTTCGGCGACTGCTTCGGCAGCCGCTGGGCGCTCGACGGGATGAGCCGGCGCCTGGGCCACTCCTACTACCTCGACTTCGAGCACCTGCTGGGCGACCTGCTCTCCTTCGGGCTGATCTCCCGCCCCTGGCACCGGGCGCGGATCAATGAGGAGGCGGAGATCTTCGGTTACTTCAGCGACCGCGACTTCGTGCCCTCGCGATGGCGCGTGGCCTACCCGAACCCCGCCTTCAGCCGGATGACCTACCGC
>JAUVBO010000811.1 GCA_030591195.1 Pseudomonadota bacterium | reverse complement strand
CGCGGCATCCCAGCGGTCGCCAGAGCAGCTCGCCGCCAACGACCGATCGGGCGACCGTGGGACCTTTCTTGACCTGAGGTGACGCTTTCTCGTGGCCGGTTGACACCTGCCGCGCGGAACCGACTATTCTGTGGCAACGGAGGCGAGACGAGATGCAGCTGCTGATCATCGGCGACGAGGACCTTTTCGTTGAGGCCCTGGGGAGGTTTCCTTCCTCCAGCTACTCGGTCGTCTACGCTGCCGACACCGAGGAGGCGGAGGAGCAGATCGAATCGTGTCCGCCGAGGATGATTGTCGTCGCGGGCCTGCCGGATGACGAGCGACTGCGCGCGCTGCTCGATCGGGCGCGGCAGCGATACGGCGTCGTTCGTATCGGCGTGCACCGGGACCAGACAGCAAACCTGGACTTCGCGGCGACCTTCGACCACATCATCGCCGAGGCAGAGATACCAAGGGCCCTCGACAAGATCGAGCTGCTGGCCTACACGCTGCCGACCCGGATCACCGAGCAGGGCCGAGAGGGCAAGACGCTGGAGGAACGGGTCGCGGAGCAGGCCCGGGAGCTGAAGGTGCTCGAGAAACGCGTGGCCGAGATCGCGCTCGGAACCACCGGAGCGCTCTCGGAGCTGCTGGTGGCGATGGACGGCGTCCAGCAGGCCCTCAAGCTGCACATGCGCCTGATCGAAGGCCTCGACCAGGGCGACAGCGACGCGGCCCAGGGGGAAGCCACGTCAGGCATCGCGATGGTGCAGATGCGCCAGGCCCAGCGACAGCTCGAGGAGCGCATGTCGGCGCTCTCCGTGCAGCTCGCCCCTTTCACCACGACCGGTGGTGAGACCGCGGGGAGTGACCCGCGGAGCCCGGCGATCGTGACGCAGCAGCTGGAGACGCAGGTCAAGCATCAGTCGCAAGATCTCAAGTCGCTCGAGCAACGCATCACCGAGGTCGTCACGGGAACCACAGGCGGGCTGACCGAGCTGATCGAGGCCTCGGACGGCGTGCAGCAAGCCCTCAAGCTTCACGCACGGCTGATCGGAGCGGCGGACGCGCGGATCGACAACGAGGTCATCCCCCTGCGGACCAGCGTTGTCGAGATGGGCAACCAGATGATGGCGCTGCGGCGGGATGTGCGGGCCCTGCAGCGGTCGAGCGCCGCTGGCTTGCCGGGCCACCTCGACGAGGAGCTGGCGTCGGATCTCGACCTGATGCTGGAGCCGCTGGATGACGACGAGCCGCCCTCGCGCCCTCGCCCGCCCGCTGTCGGCAGAAAACCGGCCGAGTGAGCTTGCAGTCCTCCCGGACCCAAGGGCCCCCCGGGCCGCTCTACCTGCGGTGGTAGGATCGATCCAAGCTGAAAGACGCCGCTCGGCAGTGGAGGATTCGATGATCCGCCCCAGACCCAGCCGCGCAGGCCGCGGGCTGGTGCACGGTCGTGCAGCAGGTCTTTGCCTGCTTTGGTGCTGCACATCGTTGTCTGCATGCCCGGGATCAAGCGTGCACCGAGGACCGCCGGACCCGCCCGATGGTGGGCAGCCAGCGGCTGGTGATGGACAGCCAGCGGCCGATGCTGGGCAGCAGGCCCAGTGCGACGGCAGCTGCTCAGACGTCGGAGCAGTGGCGTGCTCCACGGGAACCACGCGCTGCGGCGCCGTTTGTGTGAGCCTCTACAGTGACTCGAACCACTGCGGCAGGTGCGACAACGTGTGCGAGGAAACGGAGTGCTTCGAGGGAAGCTGCGGCATTACGCTGACATGCAAGAAGTCCGGGGAGTCGTGCTCAGGCGGCAATGAATGCTGTCAGGGCTTGATCTGCGGCTATTACGGCAGCTACCTGGCCTGCAAGCTGCCGGACGCTTGACCTGGGATAGGCGCGACTATCCCGCGTGACTGCAAACAGCTTCGCTGCCCAGCCGGGCTGCACTGCTTGCGCCCCGCCGTTTGCGCTCCGGGGCCACGGGCCGGGCAAGGTGCCCCAGCCCCGTCGCACAAACAACGACTTAGGCGTCTCGCCGGCAGGGCGCTGCAGGCCGTTGTCCTCAACCCGAGCAGGCCTCTTCCTTGCATGGCGCCCCCAACGCGATGCGCTCGAAGCGAAGAGGAAAAGCATGTCCCGCCAAACCACGTTCACGCTTGCGGTCCTCACCGCCCTGACCACCGGCTGCGGGGTCCACGCCACCCAGGAGTCGCCGACCCGCGCCACGACCCAGACCGAGGGCCCGTGCAGCTACGAGAGCTGGTCCTACAGCTACCAAACGGCCGTCCTGCCCGGCGACGCGCTGAGCCACTCAGGAACCTCCACCAGCGACGTGACCTACTGGCTGCTCCGGCGCACCGAGTGCCATGACGTCGAGTACGACCACTACCGGATCCTCCTCGACGCCCCGCGGGCCCGCTTGATGCAGATCGAGGTCGACCGCGATGACGCCCTGCTCGACCTACGCAGCTGCATCGGCCAGGAGCGAGTGATGCCGGGAATCGAGGCGACTCACCTGTCGCTGCCCTCCTACGAGCAGGCCGCCGACAATCGCGACCCGTCCCAGGCGATCTACTTCGGGCCCTCGGTCAAGCGCGACGGCCAGCGGGTGATCGAGGAGATCCTACTTCCCGGCTGCTACATCGCCACCGTCCGGCCCTCGGGCTACAACGTCGGCGACCAGCTCCAGGAGTGGAACCACGGCCGTGATCGCTACGGCTTCTCGATCTCCATCGACACCCCGGCCACGCTCCCGAGGCCGGCAACCGTCGAGCTCGCCTGCCACGACCAGCAGAGCCGCGAGGACTGCCTCGGCGCCATCGGCAACGGCTGCTACTGGAACTTCACCGTCGGCCATGGCGCGTGCATGGACGTCGACCTCGAGGCCGGCGCCCAGCCGATCGCCGCCCGCTCGTACATCAACCCCTGCGCCGATCTGAAGAGCGAGGGACTGCTGAAGCACAACGTCGGCCGCTCCCTGCGCTGGGTGGCCAACCCGTACGGGCTCGCCTTGCGGCCGAGCGCGGCGCCCTACACCGACTGGCCCGACGGGTTCGAGATGGTGAGCAGCGCTCCGGCCGGCTCACTGGTCAAGCTGACGGACGCTGCGCCGCTGTGGGGCTGCCTGACCACCGAGGGCCCCTGCTACTGGTATCGG
>JAUVBO010000645.1 GCA_030591195.1 Pseudomonadota bacterium | reverse complement strand
CTGCAGCTCCTGCTGCAGCCGCGTGGTCTCCGAGACGAGGAACGCCCGGGTGGCCTCGGCCTGCTCCTGGCGCAGGTTGGTGTTCTGCTCGATCAGCAAGCTGGCCAGCTCGGCGGTGACCTTCTGGGCCTGCTCGGGCGTCGTGCCAAGAAATGAGACGTGAAAGGTGTCACCCTGACCGACGCGAAAATCGATCTTGCCCCGCATCAGGTCCACCGCCTCGACGTAGCCATTTTTCTCGACGATCGCGGCGTAGAGCTGGTGCTTGTCGATCACCTTCTTCAGCCGCGGCCGCGCCTTGAGCAGCTCCTCGAGCCTGGCACCGATCTCCTTGGCGTCGTCGCGGCTGTCCGGGCTGACGTTCCTGACCACGGTGGGATCGATCGCCTGGCGGTAGAGGATCACCGCCTCGGACTGGTAGACCCGCTTCTTGAGCACCGCGACGGTCAGCGAGATGCCGAGGCCAACGACGCCGACCAGCGCCGCCTTCCAGAAGTGACGGAACGAACGCTTGACCAGCGTCACCACTCGGTGCAGCTGGTCACCGAGCGTCCCGATCATCGCCTGCTGCTGCTGTGCCGCCATCGCTGGCCTCTCCTTCGACGTTGGATGGTAGCACCGCCAAATCGAAATCCAGCCCCTTTTCGAATTCGCGGGTTCCTCGGCACGGTCCGCTTCATCTACTCTCGACGGATGAACCCACACCCCCTGAGGATCGTCCACGTGCTGCAGTGGTTCGAGCTCGGCGGGGCCGAGTCGGTGGCGCTGCAGCTCGCCGGACGGCAGCGCGCGGCCGGCCACCGACCGACCGCCCTCGCCCTCTCGAACCAGCGTGGCCCGCTCGCCGCCGAGTTCGAGCACCGCGGCGTCCAGACCGCCACCGTCACCCGCTGGCGCGAGGGCTACGACCCGACGCTCTACCCGCGACTGCTCGCCCGCTTGGTCGCCGCCCGTGCCGACGTGGTCCACGCCCACGACCCCCAGTCCCTGGTCTACGCCGCGGCCCCGGCGCGGATCGCGGGGGCGGCGGTGATCTACACCAAGCACGGCGTCGACGTCGACAGCTCACGGCGGTTGTGGCTCGCCCGGGGGGCCTCGCTCTTCCTCCACGCCTTCGTCGGCGTCTCCGAGCGCACCGCCGAGACCGCGCGACAGCACGCCGAGGCGATCCCGCGGGCCAAGGTGCGGGTGATCGAGAACGGCGTCGATCTCAGCCGGTTCCTGCCGGACCCGGCCGACCGGGCCGCGGCCCGGTCAGCGCTCGGCATCGGCGCCGACGACTGGGTCGTGGGCACCGTGGGACGGATCGAAGCGGTGAAGAACCACGGCCGGCTGCTGCGAGCGATGACGCCGCTGCTCTCGCGAGGGGCGCGGCTGGTGATCGTCGGCGACGGCGCCGAGCGCGCCGGGCTCGTCGCCGCGATCGCCGCCCTGCCGGACGAGGCAACGCGTGGCCGAGTGCACCTGCCCGGGCTGCGGCGCGACATCCCCCACCTGCTGCGGGCCTTCGACGTCTTCGCCCTCTCCTCCGACAGCGAGGGCCTACCGCTGGCCCTGCTCGAGGCGATGGCCGCCGGCTTGCCGGTGGTCAGCACCGCGGTGGGCGGGATCCCTGCGGTCGTCGCCGACGGGCGCTCGGGCCTGCTGGTGGCGGCCGAGGACCAAGCCCTCGGCGATGCCCTGGAGCGGCTGTTCGGCGACCGGGAGCTGGCTCGACAGCTCGGCGCCCGCGGCCGCGAGCTGGTCGAGCGCAGCCACTCGCTCGACCGGACCGCCGAGGCCTACATGCGGCTCTACCGCGAATTCATCTGACGCGGAGGTACCGCCCGCCGCCTCCCCTAAGGCCATCGCGGCGCGTGGCTGTCAAGGCTTGCCGACGAAGGGCTACCCGTCGTAGCTTGAGGAGGCGTAACGCAGCCAGCTACGCGCCGCGGGTCATCCGCTTCACCACCCGGGCCGGGTTGCCCATCACCACCGCGTCGGCGGGGATGTTGCTGCGGACCACCGAGCCAGCGCCGATCACCGAGCGCGCACCGATCCGCACCCCCTTGAGGATCGTGCAGTCCTGGCTGATCTGCACGTTCTCCTCGATCACCACCTCGGCCACGTCCTCGTCCGAGGCAGGCACCTCCCAGATCGGACGGTTGGGCGCGTAGTTGCTGTGTCCATCGGTGTCGGCGATGTAGCAGCGCTCGCCGATGCCGACGAAGTCACCGAGCTCGATCCGGCGGGCGAGGGCGAAGCTGGTGTCGTGGCCGATGAAGACGCCGTTGCCCAGCTTGAGCTTCGGGTTGCCGTCGGCGGCGAGGATGTTGACCTTGCCGGCGAAGCGAATGTGGCTCCCGAGCTCGATGTCACACGGGGCGGTGATGTACGGCAGCTGCTCGACGGCGATGTCCTCGCCGTAGCTGCTGCACTGGGAGAGGAAGACCGGCGTCGCGACCAGCGACCGGCGCGCCCACTCGTACAGCTCGCGGCCAAAGAAGTCGGCCTGGAACAGTCCCGAGAAGAGCCACTTGGTCTGCGGGCCCGGCACCACCGTGTTGAACAGGACCTTCTTCGCCACCGGCTTGACCAGGTCGTAGACCTTGCCGAAGACGCCGCTCCTTGCCGACGATTCCATCTCTGCCCTCCCGACCGGAGTTGAAGCTGCGCGAGCCTGGGTTGTCAACCGCGACCCCGAAGCCGCTGGCGTGGCCCTCCCGGACCCTCTCCAAATTCTTGCAGGTTTTCGATCCCCGGATAGAATCGCCCAAACAACCCTAGCGGAGGGGACGTCCACGTGTCGGAGTACAAAGAAATTGTAGACATCGCCCGCGCATCCCTGATGCCCGATTTCTTCGCCGTGCGGATCGACGAGGAGAAGCTCTTCGGCAAGGTGCAGGAGTTCATCGGCAAGGTCCAGCTCGCCACGCCGATGGCCCAGCTGGACCAGATCAAGGAGCTCGCCGTGGACGCGGCCAACGCCGCGGCTTTCGTCGATGGCATCAAGGCCGGCAATCTCTGGCAGACCCTGCGCGAGATCATGACCAAGGTGAAGGTCAGCTAGCGGGGGGCCAGCTCCGCTAACCGAGCCGCTGCCGCCGACGCGACAGCGCCAGCAAGCCGAGGACCAGCCACAGGCCGAGCTGGCCAGCGCCGGGCGGCTCCACGCCGATCTGGCAGCCGCCCTGGGGCTGGCGCTGCTCCGGGTTGGGCTCGAAGCCCGAGTTCTTCCAGTAGTCGTTCGGGTCGACGTTGTTCCTGGGTGCCGTCGGCCGGGGAGCCGGCGCCACGGCGGGCGCGCCGGCGCTGCTGGTGCTGGAACTCTTGAGGTTGTTCTGCTCGTCTTGCTCGTCGATCAAGCACTCGGCGTCGGCCATCACCCAGACCTCGGTGACCACCGCAGCGTTGAACGGCGGCGAGTTGCGGGTCTCGCAAGCGCCGGTGGCCAATCCTTCAGCGAAGGTCCAACGGGCCTGGGCCTGCTCGCGACAGGCGGGGCGCCCGGCGTCTGGCCGGACGAAGATTCCCGCGCCAAAGGCGCTCGATGCTTCGCTGCCCTGGTTGCAGATCTCGACCTCGTAGACCAGCTGGGTCCCGATCGCCTTGGCCTCGATCTTGACCACGGCGAGATCGACGCCGGCCGCCTCGGTGGTCGTCTCGGGCTCGGGCTCGGTGG
>JAUVBO010000435.1 GCA_030591195.1 Pseudomonadota bacterium | reverse complement strand
GCGCCGCCACCAGCGCGTGCTGGTGATCGTCGCGACGATCTGGACCGGGGCTGGCGTCTTCCTGACGCTCTCACGCGGGGGCATCCTCGCGCTCGGCGCCGGTCTCGGGGCGCTGGCGCTGCTTGTCTCGCGGATCGAGCGCCGCGGGCTGCGACACCGGGCGGTCATCGTACCGGCCGCTGCCGGGCTGATCATCATCGCCGCTGCCTTCCTCGCTCACGAGCACGTCCTGAGCGAGTTCTTTCCGCACCTCGACGGTCGGTTCGACCTCGGCAAGACCGCCTTGTGGCCAGCCGGGCTGGCGATGGTGCTCGACAACGCCCTCGTCGGCGTCGGTCGCGGCGCCTTCATCACGTCCTTCACCCGCTACGTCGATCCTGCGCTGCTCGGCCGGGAGGTGACCTTCTCGCACCTCGAGAACCAGTACCTGCACCTGCCGGCCGAGTGGGGCCTGATCGCGGGCGGCGGGGCGATCGTGCTCACCGCCGTCGCCTGGCTGCTCTGGGTGCGGCGCCGCGAGCAGGACCTGGCTTCGACCGCCGCCGGCGCGGCCCTGTTCGCCCTCGCGGTACACGCGCTCTTCGACTACAACCTCGAGCTGGCAGGCATCGCGCTTCCAGCTGCCGTGCTCGCGGGGCTGCTCTCGGCCCTCCCGCTTCAACCTTCGGGCTCGGGCAGTGCCGAGCAGCGGGCGGCCGCGGCAACGACAGCGCCCGGCCGACGCCGCCGGCTGGCCGCGACGCCCGCGGTGTGGCTGGTGCTGATCGTCGCCGGAGCCACCCTCGCCCTCGCGTGCCACGCCGCCTTCAGGCCGCTGACCAGCGCCTCGCAGGAGCTCGAGCCAACCCGAGAGCTGATCAGCCAGGGCGCCTCGCTGAGCCGCGTCCGCGCCGCAGCGGCACCGGTGATCCGGCGTCACCCCGGCGACTACTACCCTCACCTGCTGCTCGGCCGCGCCGCCGCCAGCCGCAGGCGTCCCGAGGCGATCCGCTGGCTCAACCGCGCGATGCTGCTCTATCCCCGCAGTCCGCTGGTGCACCACGAGACCGCCGATGCGCTGTGGCGGCTGGGCCACCAGCGACAGGCGCTGATCGAGTACCGGTCAGCGCTCCTCACGGGGGGCAGGCGCCGCGAGTTGCTGCTGCGCGAAACCTTACCTCGTTGCCGCGACATCCACGAGCTGTCGCTGCTGCTGCCCCCGCACCCGCAGCTCCAAGCCCGCGCCGCGCACTTGCTGCTGGCGGCTGGCCGCAAGCGCCTCGCCGCCAAGCTCGCCGGCGAGGCCCACGCGCGCTGGCCGCGCAGCGTCGTGGTCGCCGAGGCGACCGCCACCGCGTCCCTCGCTGCCGGACAAGGCGATCAGGCGCGGAAGATCGCCGCCTGGCTCAACCGAAACCACCCGAGCGTCGACCACCGGATCCTCCTCGCGCGAACCGCCGCCGACCCCGAGCGACGGCTCGCCATCCTCCGCGCAGCGCGAGCCGGGCACCCGGCAGACACGACCCTCGGCTTCGCCCTGGCCGAGGCCTACCTCGCCGCGCGTCGCCTCAAGGACGCGCACGCCCAGCTCGAGCGGTTGCTGCGCCAGCTCGGCAGCTCCGCCGCCCTCGCCCGCGCGCACGCGGTCCTGGCGCGCATCTACGCGGCCGAGGGGCGCAACCACGAGGCCCGCTGGGCGCGCGCCGAGGCTCGCCGGCTCCGCGCGCTGCCGTGAAACTAGCCGCTGGCCGCCTCGCCTGCTGCCGACTGGGCACACCCGCGCAGCGCCAGGGCGGTCAGCCGGCAGCTCGGACACTCCAGCTGCTGGGCGAGCTGCTTCAGCAGCGCAGAGATACCGGTCCCGCGATCGAGCGGTGGACAGGCGATCTCGGGGGCACGCGCGATGTCGCGCAGCCGTCGCTGGTCGAGACGCCCGAGCACCATCTCGCGGTTGAAGATACACGGGACCACCTCACCGTCGAAGGTGACGCAGAGCTTGCCTCGCGGCTGCTGGGGTGGCAGGCGAGGGTCGCCGGGCGTCGGTTCACGAGGCGGCTCGGTGGAGCTCACATCGGCGCAAGAGACGCCGCTCGCCGGAGGGTCGACCGACCGCTCAAATCGACCGCCGCGTCCAACCTCGTGGCTCGGGCTGACGCCGACGTGCTCGACTCCGAGCCGCTCGAGGAAGCTCACCGTGGCTGCGACGTGGCTCGCATTCTGCGCCATCACGACCATCGCGGCGCGGACGGCGAGGCCCGCCGCCAGCACCCGCTGCAGCGCCGCGATGGTCCGCCGGTGGCTGCCCTCGGTGGCCGTGATCGCGTCGTGGACCGCCGGGTCGTGCGAGTAGACCGACAGGGCGAAGGAGGGCCGGGACGGCCGCAGGCGAGCGAGTAGCTGCGCCGAGAGCGCGATCCCGTTGGTGAAGATCTCGCGCTCGCCCACGCCGAGATCGGCGGCCCGCGCCACCAGGTCCGGCAAGAACGGACAGAGCAGCGGGTCGCCGCCAGTGAACTGGAGCCGCTGGAAACCGAGCGCTGCTCCGTCGTCGACGAGGGCCTCGCAGGTCAGCCGGTCGAGGCCTCGCCGCCGTTGCGGACCGGCCCCCGCATAGCAATGAAGGCAGCGCTCGTTGCAGGCGGAGGTGAGCTCGACAAACAGGGTGCCAAACCCGCCGAGGCTGAGGGCGTTTCGCGGTGTCAGCTCGAGACGCTGCCCTGCGCCACCGTCGGCGAGCGCGCTCAGGGCCAACGCCAGCTCGCTTCGCGGGCCGAGGGCATCGAGCAGCCTGCGGTGACGGCCGCTGGCCTCTGCGCCGCGCAGGATCCCGAGCGCCGCCTCGGCCACCTCGCCGGTGGCGTCGCAAGACCAGCCGCTGGCCAGGTTGACCAGCTGCAGCCGGTTGACGTCCTCGGCGGTGCGGCTGACCCGGACCAGCGCCGGGATCTCGACCAAGAGGAAGCCGCCGGGCAGCGCCGTCAGGTCGCCGGCGTGCTCGTCGTCATGGCTCACAGGGTGATTTTAGCATCCTCGAAGCGAATGCCCATCAGCGGAGACGGCAGCGCTGGCCACCAGCGACCCCGGTGGTCCTAGCGGAGAGCGGCGATCGGCTTGCCCTGACCCAGCTGATACGCCAGCCCGGGGTCGTCACCCGCGGGCGCGGGTGTGCGCCTGCCGGGCAGCTTGCCCCGTCGCGGGCGCGACTCGGTTGGCCGACGCTCCCTTGCCGACCGGCGTCGTCTAGCTGCGACCTGTCGCGGCTCGGGCTCGCGGGCGGCCAGAGCGTTGAGCTGGCGAACCTGGCGGGCAAAGAGGATGTATGCATAGGCTACGCCCGAGGGGCCAAGCTCGCCGTCCACCTGCTCGACGAGGCGCCTCAGCTCCGACAGCTGGTCGCTGCGGGGCACTGGCGTGCTCGCCTTCTTCGAGGCGAGCTCCGTCGGTGCGGGCATCAGCGCGGCGGTGTTTGTCGGCGCGGGCCGCCCGGCGGTCGAACAGCCGCCGACCGCGAGCGCGGCGGTGGCCGCGAGCGCGCCAATGACTGATGGCTGTTTGTCACGGACGGATATCTCTTGTCGACTCTCCCGGGCTGAGCTCGGAGCCACGACGAGGCACTGATGCCTCGCGGGCTGGTCTTCGGTGGTGCTGTAGCCACTATGCCGGCGAAAACGATCAGGTCCCAATTTTCGGCCCCTGATATCTGATCCGCTTTGGGGACGCGCGGGTAGTGACGGCACAGCCGGGTCGCGCGCGACGACGTCGCGTCGTGGAAAAGGCCGCAGAACCATCGTAGGATCCTAGCCGTGAGCCAACAGCTTTCCCCACCGCGCGCCGTCGCCGGCGCCGTGTCTCGAGAGCTCGGTGACGGCGAGAGCATCGTGCTGCTCGGCGAGCGGGCGATCGTGCTCAACGCCGTCGGAACCGCCGTCTGGCACCTGCTCGACGGCTCGCGGGACCTGGCGGATATCGTCGAGATCATTGCCGAGCGCTTCGACGACATCGACCCGGATCGGATCACCGCCGACGTCGCGGCGCTACTCGAGCGGCTCGCTGGCGAGGGGCTCGTCGAGTGATACCGTCACAGCACCGCGTCGATGCTCTCGCGCGCCTGAGCGAGATCGCCAGAGATCAGCTCGTAGCACGGGTGCCGGCTCACCAGTCCCCTGGCCAGCTCCAGCGCCTCGGCCGTCGGCAGCAGGGTGTGGGTCCAGAGCGCCTTGAGCGCTTCGCCAGCCGAGATGCGGACGCAGGTCGGACGCTCGGCGGGTGCGTAGCGCACCGCGAAGACCGTCGCCAGCGGCGCCTCTCGGACGAGTTGGCTCGCCGGTGGGTGAATCAGCGTGTGGTACGCCGGGGCCCGCTCAGCTGGCGGATCGGTGCTGGCGGAGAATCCCGGAGGAAGCGCAGGCAACGCGACACCTGGATCCAGCCGGATCGGCCGGGGGATGCCACAGACTGTGCCATGGGCCGTGATCGCCACGCAGTCGTCGGCGATGAAGCCGGCGCCGTCGACGGTGAGCGCGAGCGAGAGGGTGCTCTTGCCAGCGCCTGAAGGGCCAGCCAGGACCAACGCCCGATCACCGCGACAGAGCGCGGCGCCGT
>JAUVBO010000981.1 GCA_030591195.1 Pseudomonadota bacterium | reverse complement strand
CTCACCTACCGTCCAGACCGAGCCAGGCGGCATCACCTACGATCGCTTCCGGCTGGGGCAGATCTTCCGCCGGATCGTCACCAAGCACCACGTTCGACGGGTGATCGAGGTCCCCGCCGGGGGCGAGAAGGCGATGCCGTCGATCTACTCCCTGGCCCTCGGCCTCGCCGGCTGCGAGGTGACGCTGGTCAACCCGGCGCCGGCCAGCCTCGCCGCCTGGCACCAGCTCGGGCTGGCGGACCGGGTCCAGACCGTGGAGGTGGACCAGCTCGATCAGCTGCCCTTCGACAGCGGAACCTTCGATCTGGCGTGGGACTTCGTCACCCTGGCCAAGACCAGCCGTTTCCGCGATGTGCTGGCGGAGATGAAGCGGGTCAGCGCCGCGCTGGTGATGACTGTCCACAACAACGGCTTCAACGTCGGCTACCCCTGGCACCGCCTGCTGCACCGGATCTTCGGCTTGCCCTGGACCCACGGTGACACGCCCTACGTCTGGCCCGCGGCGGTCCGCGCGGTCTACCGCGACCTCGGCCTGCAGCGCGTGGCGTTCGGTCCGCTGGACTCGCCGCCCTGGCCCGATCCGCCCGGCTTTCGCGACATTCGGCTCCACCGCCAGCTCAGGGGCGGCGCTGACGTCACCGCCTGCCGCTGGCACGCTCCGGCGGTGGACTACTATCAGGCGGGGCGCTTCCCGCTGTGGATGCGCGCGCTGAGCCTGCTCGAGGATCTGCCGGGCCCCAAGCTGCCGCGCTACCCGGTCAGCCACCTGTTCTACGCGCTCTACCGCCACCCGGCGCCGCGAGCGCTGCCGTGCCAGGTCTGACGCAGATGGGTCGTGATTCGATGAAGGGCATCATTCTCGCGGGCGGTGCCGGCACGCGCCTCTACCCGGTGACGCGGGTTCTCTCGAAGCAGCTGCTGCCGATCTACGACAAGCCGATGGTCTACTACCCGCTGTCGACGCTGATGCTCGCGGGAATCCGCGAGATCCTCTTGATCGGCACGCCGCGAGACCTGCCCGCCTACCGGGAGCTGTTCGGGGACGGTAGCCGGCTGGGTCTGGTGATTCGCTACGCCGAGCAGCCGCGTCCAGAGGGGATCGCGCAGGCGCTGTTGATCGCGCGGACCTTCGTCGGCGATGGCTCAGTGGGGCTGATCCTCGGCGACAACATCTTCTTCGGCCGCGGCCTCGGCAAGAGCCTTCGCCTCGCTGCGCAGCGCAACGAGGGCGCGACGGTCTTCCTCTACCGCGTCAGCGATCCGAGCCGCTATGGCGTGGCCGAGTTTGACGGCGCAGACCAGGTCACCCGCATCGTCGAGAAGCCGGCCCGGCCCCGGTCGAGCCACGTCGTGACCGGGCTATATTTCTATGACAACCGCGCGGGAGAGATCGCAGCTTCCTTGACGCCGTCCGCTCGGGGCGAGCTCGAGATCACCGACGTCAACCAACGGTACATCGATCTCGGCGCGTTGCGGGCGGAGCGTCTCGGGCGCGGCACGGCCTGGCTCGACACCGGGACCAACGCGGCGTGGCTCGCGGCTAGCACCTTCGTCGACGCCGTGCAGAGCCGCCAGGGGCTGATGATCGCCTGCGTCGAGGAGGTCGCCTACCGGATGGGCTACATCGACAGCTCGGCCCTCGAGGCACTCGCGCGCGATGCAGGGCCGAGCGACTACGGCGCCTACCTCGAGCGCTTGGCGGCGCAGGAGCTGGCACGCCCGTGAAGATCACCAGCACCCGCCTCGCCGAGGTCTTGATCATCGAGCCGCGCGTGCATGCCGACGAGCGCGGGTTCTTGGTCGAGCTCTTCTCTCGCGAGCGGCTCCGGGACGCCGGGATCACCGTTGACTTCGTCCAGGCCAACCACTCCCACTCCGGCGCTGGCGTGCTGCGCGGGCTGCACTACCAGAAGGCACCGGCGGGGCAGGCGAAGCTGGTTCGGGTGCTGCGGGGCCGCGTGCTCGACGTCTCGGTCGATCTTCGCCGGGACTCGCCCACCTTCGCTCAGTGGGTCGGCGTCGAGCTCTCGGCGACCAACAACCGCTCGCTGTTGGTGCCGGTCGGCTTCGCTCACGGCTTCTTCGCCTTCGAGGACACCGACCTGATCTACAGCTGCTCGTCGCCGTATCGTCCGGAGCACGAAGGAGGAGTGATCTGGAATGATCCAGCGATCGGCATCGAGTGGCCCCTTGCGGTGGGGGGCGCCCGGTCGCTGCCACGCCTGTCGCCGCGTGACGCGGCCCTGCCTGCGCTGGCGCAGATCGCCGCGTCTGACCTGGCGTGACCCAGGCCCGACGCGGCGCTCGACGCCACCGTCAGCTCATTACTTGCACTGCTGATCGTCGTCACAGCCGATGTTTGCGAGGCAGCCGCAATAGGTGTCCGTGCAGCCGTCGATGCAGTCGCCGGCGTTGCCAGTCATCCCGCACTGCAGGGTGCAATCGGTCAAGGCCGTGTTGCAGGTCCCCTTGTCAGCTTCCGCACAATCTGTGGCGTCGTCGCCACAGCTGGCGAGGGTCAAGGCAGCAACCGCGAATAGCGCTACGAACAACGACATGATCTTCTTCATTTTGCTGGTCCTCTTTGCTTGACTAGGGAAAGGGG
>JAUVBO010000801.1 GCA_030591195.1 Pseudomonadota bacterium | reverse complement strand
GCCCCACGGTAGGGGTGGCATTGGCGACGCGAGCGTCACCCGACCGTCGAGCTCCAGCGGCTCGTCGTCGGCGGCACCCTGGTCGAGGAGCGAGATCCGCACCCGCCTGGCAAACGGCGCTGGAAGGTAGCAGCGCAGGGTTAGGCGGTCCCCCGCGACACTTGCCTCGAGCGGCAGAGTCTGGAAGCTGCGCGCTGCCTGCTCCAGCCCAAAGAAGGCCCCGAGCGGGAGGTCGATCGCGGCCTCGGGCGCGCTGTCCCAGCTGACCCGGAGCCGGAGCCGGGCGAGCGCGGCGGCGCGCTGTCGGGGCAGCTCGAAGCGTAGCAGCCTGATCGTGGCCGGCCCTCGCTGGTCGAGCAGCACCGCCGGCTCGCCGCCCGGGCGCGGCGACAGCCTGCGCTCGATCGAGGTTTGGTCGGTGTGGTCCCTAGAGTCAGCGATCGCCGCCTCGAGCTGTCGCGGGGCGAGCGCGCTCAGCTGCTCGGGGCTCGTCGGGGCGACGACGGCTTCGGTGGGCAGCGACACCACGTCGACCTGGTGGTAGTAGACCTTCTCGGGGTCGAGCCGATCGAGCGTGATCCACAGTCGGGAGCGGAAGCTGATCGGCACGTAGCTGGTCAGCGCCCCCGACCACCACCCGGAGAGCGGCGCGACGAACGGTGCGGCCGCCTCCGAGCCCGCACGCCAGTCGGCGAGCCGGCCGCGGTAGGCTGGGCGCCGCGGGTCGTCGACGTAGATCAGGATCTCCTCGCCTCGCTCGAACCCCGGGTCGGGCGCAAACGGTCGCGTGGCGGTGAGCCAGATCCGCGAGACGAAGCCGGGGCCGTCGGCCCGGGCGATCAGGTGGCCGCGAAGCTGGGCGGGGCACAGCTCGTCGTCCCCGGCTGGCAACGGAACCAGCTCCTCGTAGACCGTTGGCTCGGTGGCTGCTCCGCAGACGGCGAGGAAGTTGTTGAAGTCCTTGTTCGCCGGATCGACCAGCGGGGGGTACTGGCGAAGCTCGGGGTCACGGCTGGCGAGCTCGTGGTAACGCCGGCTGGCGAGCGTCGGCAAGGTGTTCCACCCGCCGAGGGCGGCCAGGCCGGGGTCTGCCGGTTCTGTCGGCTGCTGCTCGAAACGCTGACCGGGGGGGGGCGAGCAACCACAGCTGGCCAGCCACCACAGCAAGGTGACGCGGGGCGCTCGCCAGTGCATCGCTAGCCGAGCAGCGGCCAGCGGCGCTCGGCCGCCCGCCGATCCATCATCGCCTGGAGCTCGCCCTCGACACGCTGGCCGATGGCCTCGAGGGCCTGACGATCCTCGAGGTGCTCCGGCCCGTAGCCGTCGAGGTTGATCGGCTCGCCGACCTCTACCAGGACCTTGGCCGGCAGCGGCAGGTGGAAGATCGGCCCGACCCCGATGCCCCAGGGCAAGCCGAGGAACAGCGGAAAGGAGTCGCTGCGCAGCAGCCGCTTGACCCCGGTGAGCCGGGCCATTCGCTCGCCGCGGGAGATGACGAAGAACGTCTCGTGGCCGCCGAGGCAGAGCACCGGCACGATCGGTACCCGGTTGCGCAGAGCGAGCCTGACGTAGCCCACCCGACCGTGGAAGTCGACCAGGTGGCGCTGGGAGAAGGGGCGGAAGGCCTCGTAGTTGCCACCCGGTAAGACGGCGATCTTCTCGCCCGCGGCCAGCGCCCGGTCGGCGTTGGCGTGGCTGGCTCGGATCATGCCGAGCCTGATCAGCATGTTGCCCACCAGCGGGATCGCCGTCATTGCGTCGTGACCCAGGAAGCGGAGCGACCCGCGTCGACCGGAATGCTCGTAATAGGCGCGCCCGAGCAGCAGTGGCTCGGGAGCGGTGATCCCGGCGTTGTGGTTGCAGACGACCACGGCCGGCCCGTCGGGCAGCCGCTCGATGCCGCGGACCTCGGCCCGCAGGTAGCGGCCGAGCAGGCCGACCAGCGGCGCGATCACCGCCGCGAGATCCAGGTCCACGTCGTCGATCGCATCGGGATCGAGTGGCGGACCGAGTAACTCGATCAGCGAGCGCAGTATTCTCATCATCGCACCTCTCCCTACATTCGAGGCTACCATCGGTGGCCTCGCCAAAGCCAGTCCCGGTTCGCACCCGGGCAACCCGTGCGGGTGCCGAGGAGGTTGTACAATGTACAACTCGCAGCTTGCCTGGTAGGATATCGTCGCCGAGAAAAGACAACCATCTGGGCTCGAGCCCAACAGGGATTCAGCATGGCCGAAGACGCCTTGATCAATCAGATCCTGCACGACACCTACCGCGTTGAGAAGCTACTCGCCGGAGGCGGGATGGGTGACGTCTACGAGGCGGCCCATATCAAGCTGTCGCGCAAATATGCGCTGAAGGTCGTCTCGGCGGAAGCGGCGAAGAACCCCGCCGTCGTCGAGCGTTTCCTCACCAGTTGGTCCACGCTCAGCGCAATGAACCACCGCCACATCGCCGAGGCCACGGACTACTTCGAGATGCCCGACGGTCGTCCGGTGCTGGTGATGGAGCTGCTGACGGGTGAGACCCTGGCCCACCGGATCAAGTACAAGGGCAAGGTCGAGGTCGCCGAGGCCGCGCTGATCCTCCGGCAGGTGGCCAGTGGCCTGCAGACCGCGCACAAGAAGCGGGTGGTGCACGCCGATCTGCGACCTGAGAAGATCCTCTTCTGCAAGACGCGGGAGAAGGACGACTTCGTCAAGATCGTCGGATTCGGCGCGACCATCGGCGCGTCGGGCAACCACCAATACCTGGCGCCGGAGCTGGTGGAGTTCGACGGCACCGGCCGGCTCGATCACCGGATCGACGAGTACTCGGTGGCCGCGATGCTGTTCGAGATGCTCACCGGCAGGCCGCCGCTTCACGCCGACGATGCCGCCGCGCTGAGGACCAAGATCAAGGACGAGGAGCCACCGAAGCTGCGGGAGGTTCGGGCGGACATCCCCGAGCCGGTGGAGTACGTCATCGCCAAGTCACTGCGCAAGGAACCCCAGCGCCGGTACCCGTCGATGGGCGCGCTCTCCCGCGAGTTCGCTTCGACGCTGGCGATGTAGTCAGGGGGCTTTCGTAACGCCCCCTCGCTCGCTTCGCTCGCTCACCCCCCAACGGCTTCGCTTCGCTCGCTTCGACACCGAAACTACGGCTTCGCTTCGCTCGCT
>JAUVBO010000944.1 GCA_030591195.1 Pseudomonadota bacterium | reverse complement strand
GCCAGCACCTCGGCCGGGACGCTGAAGAAGGCGCTCTACGCCGCGGGCAGCAAGCTTCGCGGCGCGGGCAACGCCGGCTGGCCCTACGTCGCGGCCGAGCTCTCCCAGGCCCGGGGCAAGGTCGGCGACTGGCTCTTTCGGCGCCACCAGGACGGCGGCAACGGCGCCCCGCGAAAGTAGTCGATGAGCCGTAACGGACCTCCAGACGGATCCTCCGCTGCCACGGCAGACGGATCCTCCGCTGCAGCGGAGCAGCTCGCGCCGACGCCGTCGCGTTACCTCGGTCGCGTCGCTGTCTGGCTCGCTGGCCTGGTCCTCCCCCGGCCCTGGCTGACCGTCGGGCTGGTGATGCTGGTCGGCGTCGCCTCGGTGGCGGTCACCACCCGCCTCGAGTTCGACACGCGGCTCTCGGCCCTGCTGCCCGAGTCGGCCCCCGAGGTCCGCGAGCTGAAGCAGGTTCAGGCCAAGGCCGGCGGCACGGTGGAGCTGGTGATCGCCGTCGGTGGCACCAAGGCCCGGCGCCTGCCCTTCGCCCGGACGCTGGTCGCTGCCCTGCGAACCAAGCCCTACATTCGCCGAGCCGACGTCGAGTTCCCGGTGGACTTCTTCCTCGCTCGACGGGCCTGGATGCTCAAGCTCGGGGCGCTGAAGAAGCTCCAGCGGACGATCGACGAGGAGATCCGCCAAGCCAAGGCCCGCGCCAACCCATTCTACGTCGACCTCGAAGACGACGATGACGGGGCGAAGCAGCAGGCGTCCCCCTGGGCCGCGGTGGACAGCGGCGGTATGCCTGACGACAAGAGCGCGCTGCTCAAGCCGACCTTCAGCTCGCCCGACGGCAAGTACCTCTTCTTGCGGGTCAAGCCGAAGAGCGTCGTGCTCGACATGAGCGAGATGGAGCGGGTGCTGGGCCAGGTCAAGTCGCTGGTCGCCTCTCTCGGGCCCGAGCGGCAAGGGCTGACCGTACGCTACGCCGGCGGCCTGGTGGTCAACGCCGAGCAGCACCGGCGGATGCAGGGCGACATGCGGCGCGCCTCGTTGCTGGCGCTGGTGCTGGTGCTGCTGCTGACTTCGCTGTACATCCGGCGGCCGATCGCCCCGGTGTTGCTGGCGGTGCCGCTGGTGATCGGTGTGGCGGTGACCCTCGCGGTGACCACCCTGACCATCGGTCAGCTCAACCTCGTCTCGGGTTTCTTGGTCAGCGCGCTGATCGGTCTCGGTATCGCCTTCGGCGTCCACCTCTACATGCGCTTCCTCGAGTACCTGCCGCGGGCGGCGACCCGCGCCGAGGCGATGCGCTTCGGGATGATCGCGGCCTTCCCCGGCTGCTTCACCGCGGCGGCGACGACGGCGGGCGCGTTCCTGACGATGACGCTCTCGGACTTCCGCGGCTTCCGCGAGTACGGCCAGATCGCCGCGGGGGGCGTGATGCTCACCCTGCTGGCGACGTTCATCGTCCTGCCGCCGCTGGCGGTGGTGCTCTCTTCCTCGCGCACCGTCCGCCAGGGCCGGGACCTGCGGCTCGGCTTCTCCCGGGGCCTGGCGATGGTGGTGGTGATCGCCGGCCTCGGCTGGGCCGCGTTCTCGATCGCGGTCAAGCCCCAGGTCGGCTGGCGCAACGACTTCAAGGAGCTGCGGGGGCAGTCCGACGCGGTGGAGTTCTACGAGTACGTGCAGGAGGCCCTCGGCGGCTCCCTCTCTCCCGCCGCCGTGATGGTCGACAGCGTCGAGGATGCGCGCAAGGTCGAGCGGATCCTCAAGCGCCAGATCAACGGCACCGACTCGGCGATCACCAGGACGATCTCGCTGGCATCGATGGTGCCCGAGCAGGTAGCCGAGAAAGGGAAGGTACTGGCCGAGATCGAGCGGATGCTGGTCAAGGTCAAGCGCAGCGGCAAGCTCAAGCCCGAGGACGCGACGAAGGTCGACGAGGCGCTGGGGCTGGTGCGGGCCAAGCCGTGGACCGAGCACGAGATCCCGGAGGTCTTCCGCCGCTTCTTCCGCTCGATCGATCGCAAGAACACCTTCGTGCTCGTCTGGCCCCGGTCCGAGCTCTACCTCGATCAGGAGCTGTTCGCCTGGGCCAAGACCCTCGACGAGATCGGCGACGAGCTGCGCGCGGCGGGCATCAACGCCCTGGTGCTCGACGAGAACCGCATCGGCGCCCGGGTGGTCAAGGAGGTGCAGCGCGAGTGGCCCAAGGTCTTCGCCTTCGCCGCGCTGGCGGTGCTGCTGATCCTCGCGGTCGACTTCCGTAGCCCGCGCAAGGTGGCCCTCGGCCTCTTTGCCCTCGGCATGGGGCTGCTCTGGATCGTCGGCGGGATGTACCTCACCGACATCCAGCTGAACATCTTCAACCACTCGGCGATGCCGATGATCCTCGGCATCGGCATCGACAACGCGGTGCACATCCAGCACCGCTACGACCAGGAGGGGCCCGGGTCGATCCCCAAGGTCGTCTCGACCACCGGCGCGGCGGCGCTGCTCGCGTCGGCCACCACCGCCATCGGCTTCGGCGCCACCATCACCGCCCACCACTACGGAGTCAACTCCCTCGGCTGGCTGTCGATCATCGGCATCGGCTTCGCCTGCGTCGGCACCACGGTCTTCTTCCCGGCGCTGCTGCTGCTGATCGAGCGCCGCCGGGAGGGCGCGGCGGGGTGACCGTCGCGCGCCTGGCCTCGCTGCTGCTGCTGCTGCCCCTCGGTGGCGCCTGCGAGGGATTC
>JAUVBO010000229.1 GCA_030591195.1 Pseudomonadota bacterium | reverse complement strand
TTTTCAGTCCCCTGCTCTACCGACTGAGCTACCTGGGCCCGGTCCGAAACCGGTATTGTCGCCTGATTTCACACGGCTGTCGGTAGAAGCCGTGAGATTGCCGACGAAATCATTAAAGAATTCACCGACCTCAAGCGTCCTCGTCTTTTATCAGGTGGACACCCCTCCGTCAATAGGCAAAGGGTCGGTTAGTTCCCTGTTGTCGGAGGGATAGCTCACCGTCCGCCCGATAATCATACGAGATTCGCGAATCACGAATGGCCGTACCGGGCGCGGGCGATGCCTGGCTCTGGTAGATTGGCAGTCAGGGCCCTGGAGGACAGCGATGAGCGGCGGAAAGCCTCGACCACTTTCGTTCGAAGCATTCGACCCCTGGCCATCGATTCGCACCGGCTTGCAGCTGGTCGGCGCGGCTCAGGTTCCCTTTGCTCTGGTCGGACGCCTCGCCGTCTGGGCCTGGGTCTCCGCCGACGAGCAGGAGTTCACCAAGGACGTCGACTTCGCCGTGCCGTCCGGGAACATGGTGCGACTGGAGGAGGTGGCTCGCGAGCACGGCTACGAAACGACGTCGCTACCGATCGGCGGCTTTGCGATTCGCGACGGTCAGACGCGCGTTGACTTCATCGACCGACGGGTCGACTTCGCTGACCTCTACGCCGACGCGGTACTGGTGGCCAACCGCGACCAGATCACGACCACCACCGATGACGGCAAGCGGATCCCCGTGGCCTCGCCCGAGCACCTGGTGGCGATGAAGCTCGCCACCGGCGACCCGCGAGACGAGCGGGACGTCGAGCGCATCCTCGGCGCGAGGGGGCAAGACTACGCCGCCTGTCGGCAGCTCGTGCGCAAGCACCTCGGCCCAGCCGCCGCCAACCGCCTCGATCACATTGGCGCGCGGATCGGCATCGAGCCAGCGGCTCGCTACGTGCGCCAGTCCAACGGATCACCCGGGCAGAAGTAGCGCCGCCGTCCGGCCCGCCGGAGACGTCGGATCCGGCCCACCGGATCGAGACACCCCGACCAAGCGCCAAGCTCCCGCACTCACGGGCCCGCGTTCGTCGGCACTCGCCATGCAGACGCCACGTAACGATGGACACCACCGACCCACGAGCGCTGGCCCGGGCGCTGCTCGCGTCGCTCGAGGCAGAGATCGATGGGGAGGAAGAGACATTCGCCGAGCTCGCCGTGCCATGGGTCGAGCGCCGGCGCCTGACCCTCCGCGACGCGCGCCACGACGTCGGCCGGATGAACAACCACCTGATCCCATTCTTCGGCGCCGAGCTCCCGTCGGCGATCACCCCGGCGCTGGTACGGCGGTACATCGAGCACAAGCAAGCCACGCTGTCGGGCGGCACGATCGAGCGCACCCTCGCCCTGCTGTCGCGCTTCTTCAACGACCAGCTCGAGGCGAACACGATCACCACCGAAAACCCGGTCACACGCCTGGACCGCCACAGCCGCCGCGCGGCCCGCTCGCGACACGACCCACGCCGTGTGCCCTTCCTGCGCCGCAAGGAGGACATCGCCCGGCTCTACCGCGCCCTGCCGCCAGCCGATACCCCGCTGCGCCCCTACCGGGTGATGTTTGCCATCGGCGCGCTCGCTGGCCTGCGCCCCGGCGAGGTCATCGCCCTCGACTGGCAGCGCGACGTCGACCTCGAGCGACGCCGCATCTTCGTCGGCTGGCAGGTCAGCGAGGGTAAGCTCGGCCCGGTCAAGGACGACGACGGGCGCCTGGTCCCGATCGTCAACTCGGTGTTGCCCGTGCTCGCGCGCTGGCGCGAGCTTGCCGTGACCACCGGCCACGAGACGGGACTCTGCTTCCCGCCCGATCCAAGTCGCGGCGGCCGTCCAGGCAGCCCACCCCGCTTTCGCCGCCTGCACACCCTGCACAAGCACCTGCGCCGTGCCCTGCAACGCGCCGAGCTACCCAAGTCATTGACGTGGTACCAGTGCACCCGTCACACCTTCGCCTCCCACTGGGTCAGCGACGGCGGCTCGATCGAAAAGCTGCGCGAGGTCCTGGGCCACAGCTCGGTGCGGGTCACCGAGCGCTACGCCCACCTGCGCGGCGACATCTTCAGCGAGGCGGACTACCAGCTGCTGTCCGTCGAGCTCTGCCGCGAGCGCGAATCGGCGGTCTAGCTTGGCGTCGGCGCCGCCGGTCGGCGGCAACCAAATACCCGTTGTGCCCTACAGGCCGCGCTGTCAGATTGGGCAATGGGTAGAGCAGCCTTCGAGAGCGCGGGCCGCTCGGAGCTTGGCAGGAGAATACCGGTGATGAGGCATGCGAGGTTTTCGGTAACGCTGATCGTCTGCGTGGCACTGACTGGCTGCAACGACGACGAGGGCAGCGCGGGCGACAGCGGCGCGGCCGACAGCGGCGCGGCCGACAGCGGCACGGGCGACAGCGGCACGGGCGACAGCGCGTCCATCGACGGGGCCGCGGCCGACAGCGGCGCGCCGGCGTGCGACGCCGAGCCGGTGGTGATGACGACCAGCGCCGGCGTCGAGTTCGTGCGGACGCCAGACGCCTGCTTCGACTCGCTGCCCGGGTGGCCCTACGAGCCCAAGTACGTCGAGCTCGACGGCCTGCGACAGGCCTACGTGGACGAGGGTCCGACAGACGGCCCGGTGGTGCTGCTGCTGCACGGTCAGCCTTCGTGGTCGTACCTCTACCGCAAGATGATCCCGGTGCTCGTCAAGGCCGGCCTGCGGGTCATCGCGATGGATCACCTGGGCATGGGCCGCTCGGACAAGCCGACCGACATCGCGTCTTACAGCTACCTCGGTCACGTCGATCGGCTCGAGCGCTTCATCAAGGAGCTCAAGCTGACCGACATCACCCTCTTCTGCCAGGACTGGGGCAGCTTGATCGGGCTGCGGGTCGCGGGCACGAACCCCGACTGGTTCGCCCGGATCGCCGTCGGCAACGGCATGCTCCCGGTCATCCCGGCGGGCGTCGCGCCCTATCCCACCGTCGACAGCCCCGACGAGATCGACGACCAGCTCACCGCGCCTTTCGCCGCCATCCCGCCCCAGCAGCCGCCGTTTTACGGCGACGAGTGCGAGCTGCTGTCTCCACGCGAGGGGTACTTCTTCGAGTGGATGAGCTACGCGATGAAGTCGGGCAAGTTCAAGGCGTCGGTGGTCGTCGAGGCGATGACGTGGTTTGACCTGCCGGCCGACGAGGAGGCGGCCTACGACGCGCCGTTTCCGAGCCGGATCTACCTGGCGGGGCCGCGCGTGTTCCCGTCGCTGGTCAACGAGCTACCCGGCGTGACCGAAGAGGCATGGGAGGGCTTGACGTCCTTCGCCAAGCCCTTCGTGACGATCTGGGCAGCCAACGATCCCGGCAACCTCGGACAGTGTCGGACGCAGGACAACCTGATCTGCAGCGTCCCCGGCGCCGAGGGCCAGGCCCACACGCGGCTGAAGGAGGCCAGCCACTTCCTGCAGGATGACCAGGGCGCCGAGATCGCCGCGCGCCTGGTGGACTTGATCCAGAGCGCCACGCCGAAGGCCGCTGACTACGAGCCGACCTGCGGGCTCCCCATCGCCGCCGACGGCACGGGGACGCCGTGCACGCAGAGCGAGAGCTGCAGCGCGCTGGCGGCAGACACCTGCATCAGCCTGCCGGGCTCGTCGAGCGGGTTCTGCTCGGTGCAGGGCTGCACCGCCGGCAGCTGCCTCGACAGCTACGTCTGCTGTCACGACTGCAATCCGGCCGCCGGTCCGCTGTTGCCCTTCGACGGATCGGCCTGCTTCCCTCCAGAGGCCGCCTCGCAGCTGACCAAGCTGGCCGGGTGCACCTGCGACTGATGCGCGAGGAACGGAACATGACAAGTCAGCACTTGCTCCCGGCGCTGCTCGCCTGCGCGTCCCTCTTCGCCGCCTGCAATGACGACCAGGGCGCCGGCTCTCCGGAGCAGCCGCCGTCGATCCCGCTGACCAAGGATCTGTGCGACGACGCGGCGAACATGGAGCGCCTCGGCGATCCCACGGCGCAGGCCGGCCAGGCAACGTACGGGGAGGTCCAGCCGGAGCAGCTCCGGCGGATGGCCGCGGCCCCGACCGACGGCCCGTTCTACATGATCAACCTGGTCCGGTTCCGCGACAGGGCGCGCTACCCGGACGGGCGACAGACCGACCTCACGGGGAGAGAAGCCGACGCCCTGTACGCGCCGATCGAGTTCCTCTCGGCCATCGGCGCCCGGATCGTGTTTGTGGGCAAGGTCGGCGAGGTGCTGATCGGCGAAGCGGACGCCTGGGAGCAGGTGGCGATCGTCGAGTATCCGTGCCCGGTCGCCTTCTTCGCCATGACCGCCGACCCGGCGTTCCGGGCGCGCGCGATCCACAAGGAGGCCGGCGTCGAGGCGACGATCGTCATGGCCACCGAGCTCGCCCCGTCGCCGCTGCCAAAGGACTTCGTGCCGCCACAGAGCCCGTTTCCGGCGACGGCCGAGGATCCCGCCTTCGAGATGATTCACGTGCTTCGCTACCGCGACCAGGCGCAGTACAAAGACGGGGTCGACGAGCCCGCGCGCACCGGACGCGAGGCGATGGACCTCTACACGTCGGGGGCGGCGGAGGCAGCGACGCGCGTCGGCGTGTACCCGACCGGATGGTTCAAGGTCCAGGGCGTGCTCATCGGCGACGGTCGGCCCTGGGACGAGGTGCGGCTGAATCACATGCCGAGCCGCGCGGGCTTCGACTCGCTCGTCAAGGACCCGACGCGCCAGGACGGCCAGCACCATCGCGAGGCCGCGCTCGAGCACACCTACTCGCTGGTCACCTACCCGGAGCTGTCGGCGATCCCCGGTGCGCCGGCTGCTGCGGGCTCGACGCCGCCGCCGGTGACCGACGACGGCACGGGCACGCTCTGCGAGGCAGACGACGAGTGTCCCGGCGACGGCGTGGACAAGTGCGTCGTGGCCGAGGGCGCCACCGGGTTCTGCACCCGGCAGGGCTGCGGGGCAGGCGACTGCGAGGCGCCCTACGTCTGCTGCCGCGGGTGCAGCGAGGTCGTCGCGGCGTTTCTGCCCTTCTCTGGCTCGGCCTGCTTCCCGGGCGACCAGGTCGAGCGGCTCGTCGCCGCGCCGGCGTCCTGCACCTGCGACTGATGGTCCCGATTGATGCCAGGGATCAGGCTCGCCGGAAGTGGCCGGCGAAGCCAAAGCCGATCACAAGTCGGCGGCTCGTGGCCAGCTCGCTAGAAGCTCAGGGCGCCGTGCCAAGCACGATGTAGCGCACGCGCGGCTGCAACCACGGCTCGGCGCGCGAGACGACGACGAGATGGATCCGCCCGCTGGCGTCCAGCGCCGCCGAGGCGACCTCGAAGAGGCCGTTCATCTGCGGCATCACCGGGGCGCTCTTGATCGCGCCCCCCTCGAGCCAGGCGATCTGCAGCATCCCGGCGACCTCCTCGGGACCCTCCCACTGGTAGTCGGCGGGCCCACCGGGCGAGCTGTCCCAGTACGCGGTCAGCGCGCCGGTGTGGTGGTAGCGCCCATATAGCAGGCGGACCTCACCGGCCGGGCCAGCGACCAGGGCAAAGGCGCGATAGGTGTAGAAGTCATAGTTGCAGGTGTCGTCACTGCTGACGGGTGACCTCTGGCACTGGTCGATCTTGGCCGGATCCTCGGCGGCGACCACCTCGAAGGTCCACGACGGCGCCGGGCCGCCGGTGTCGAGCACCCCGTAGAGCAGGTCGCTCGCGATGCCATCCTTGATCGAGTGGTGCAGCAGATGAACCACGTCGTGTCCGGCGCTGGTGGTGACCGCCAGCGCCAGGGGGTCGCGGACCACCACGCTGTCAATCGGCGCTCCGATCGATTCCAGCGTC
>JAUVBO010000475.1 GCA_030591195.1 Pseudomonadota bacterium | reverse complement strand
GCTTCGGGCGCCCGGCGGGCCCGTAGACGACCTCGACCCGGTAGGCGCCATTGCGCGCCCAGCGCAGGCCGAGGACCTCGGCGCTCCGCCCGTCGTGGCTGTCGTGCACCACGCCACCCGAGCGCCCCGAGCGAAGCGACGAGACGCGCTCGCCACGGGGCGTGACCAGCACCAGGTCGAGGTCCACCGGCTGGTTCCAGGTCGCGCTGATCTCGACCGCGTAACGGCGTGACCGCTTGCGCAAGTCCGCCGGCGCGCCGGCCTGCAGCGCCACCAGCACCTGGCCGATGCGCGCCGCGCGCCGGCGCCCAGCGGGCGAGGCCGCGAGCTTGGAGAGGATCCGCAGCGCCTGATCGCGCTCGCCCGCACCGGCGAGGCAACGGGCGAGATCGAGGTGGCGCTCGACCCGCTTGGGCGCGAGCGAGACCAGGCTCCAGCGGTGGGCACAGCTGCGCCGCAGCTCGCCCTTGTTGCGATACATCGACGCCAGCGCCCGGTGCAGCCGTGCGCTCCAGGGGCGCACCTCCACCGTGGCCGAGTAGGTCCGCATCGCCGCCGCGTTGCCCACCAGCGCCGCCTGTACGTCGCCCAGGGCGAGCAGCGCGCGGTGTCGGTTCGACTCGATCTCGGCCCACTGGCCGGCGTGGCGCAGAGCCTCGTCGTAGTTGCCGTTGTTGACAAGAGTCCGCTGGTAGCGCCGGCGCAGCGACCGCACCAGCGGCCGGGCCGCCAGCTGCTGGCCGAGCCGGCGCGCGGTCCGCTGGCCCCGCGGCGAGGGCGTGATCGCGAGCATCGGGTCGATCCGGCTCCGGTTGACCCAGACCCTGTGATAGCGCCGACGAGGTATGGAGTAGTGGCGACCGCCGCCCCCGCCCCCGCCCCCGAGGGCATCCGCCGAGGCGGGCGCCCGGCTGCGGCGCGCCATCTTCCTGCGCGGAGCGCTCCGAGGCCGGCGGGTCGAGGCTCTCGTCGGTGCGGGCGCGGCAGCCTCGGCCTTCGCTCGCTCGCCCTCGGCGCCCGCCCGATCCTCGGCGGCCTCGGAAGCGTCGGCATCGGCCGACCGCGCGGCCTGGGAGACCGGCCGTGGCCCAGCCGGGGCCTCCTCGACAGGCCCGCCGCTCGGCGCGACGTCGGCCTTGGCCGGGGCGGCGGATCCCGAGGCCAGCGCGTCTAGCCCCCCCTTGCCCCTGGCCACCCGAGCGGTGGCCTCGTCCTTGTTCTTCTTGTCCGCCGGCGCGTCGCTGGCGCTGCGCACCGCCGTCTTGCCGCCCTTCCAGTAGGTTCGCTGGCGCTTGCGCTTGACCTTGAACTCCCGGTACATCCGCTCGTTCTCGAGCACGAGGAAGGCCGTAGCGCGGCTGAGAACCGTGTAGGCCTTGCTCACCCGGACGATCTCGGGCCGGTTGCGATCGTATGCATCCACCGACAGCGCGTCGAGGTGCCGCTGGGCCCACAGCCGCGGGATGAAGGTGTTGGCGCGCTTGTCGGCAGCGTCTGCCGCCAGATCCAGCTGGTAGCGACGCTCGAAGGGCTTGCCGCCGACGCGACCGCGCACGTGCAGCGTGCCTCGCCCGCCGCTGCCGTAGCGACCGCCGAGGATCACCTCCGAGCCGGCGGTGATCGAGGGCAGCCGCCGCGGGTAGACCGAGTGGGCGTCGACGCCCTCGACCGAGACCTCGAGGTCGGTCAGGGTCGGCCGGTACTGGGCCGCCACCACGTCGAAGACCCGCGCCACCACGTCGTCCCCCGGGTGCACCGCGTGGACCGCGCCGCCCAGCCGACGGGTGGCCTCGGCGAGGAACAGCTCGGCGACGTCCTCGCCCACCGCCAGCGCGCTCATGCTCGCGCCCGCCTTGCCCAGGGCATCGACCACCAGCGTCGCCAGCTCCGGCTCGCGCAGCTCGCCCGCCGTGGGCCGCCCGTCGCCGACGTAGACCACGTGCACCGCCTTGCCCTTGGCCGCGATCTTGGCCGCCTCGGCGAAGGAGCCCTGAAGGTCACTCGAGCCGCCAGGGACGATCCCCTTGACGAACCCGAGGGCCGCCCGGCGCGCCTCAGCGCTCGGCCGAACGAAGCTCTCGCCGAGCAGCCGGCAGCGTGCATCACAGGCGAGCACGTTGAACCGGGCGCGCAGATCCATCTCGGCGAGGAACGCCTCGAGCACGGTCCGCTGGGTCTGCCAGCCACGCGGGCCGCTGCTACGCGAGCTGTCGAGCAGGAAGAGGTAGTCGCGCCGGCTGGCCTGCCGCGTGGTCGGGAGCTCGGGGCGCAGCACCGCGGTGAAGAAGCCGCCGCGGTCGCCACAGGCCTGGACCGCCGAGCTACCGGTCGCCGCACAGCGGGTCGCGCGGCGGGCGGCCGGCGGCTCGTAGAGCGCCAGCTGCAGCTCGGGCGGCTCGCCGGCTGGGGTGAAGTTGACCACGAAGCTCGCTGCCGGGACGAAATCGGACGCCTCGTAGCGCAGGCTGGTCGCGCCGGTCCGGTCGTCCTTCTCGGTGAGCACCGGGTAGAGCGGCGCGTTGACCCGCTCGAGGCCGCGCGGATGGGCGAGCTGCATCTTGACCGCGAAGCGGCCGATCCGCGTGGCGGACCCGCGCCGGGTCGTCATCGGATAGACATACTGGTAGCGCCCGTAGCTGGCGCTCAGCGGCTGGGTGTAGGCGAGGATCACCCGACGGGATGCGCGCGGCGGGATCGGGAAGATCTTCATCTGGAAGGTCCGCCCGCCGACCCACTCGAGCAGCGCCGGGTCGCGCGGCCGGATCGTGTCATTGACGATTTTCTTGAAGATCTGCCGCGCCCGGTGGCGCTCGACGATCTCACCCTCCTCGAGGCGACTGCCAACGTAGAGCGCCAGGCGCGAGATCGTCGCGCCGGGGGGCAGCGGGAAGCGATAGGTGCCCTCGAGGGTCTGACCACTGCTGTTGTGGTAGCGCTGCTCGATCTCGGTCCGGGCGATGTTGCCCTGGACGACCACCCGCACCTCGTGGCTCGCCAGCGTCAGCGCGCGGGACTTGCCCCGACCGGGGACCCGCGCGGTGAGCGAGCCGAAGCCAGGCTGGGTCACGGCCTTGACGGCCGGCGCCGGAGTGCGAACCTCGCGCGCCCACTCGGTGGTGAAGGCCAGATCGCGGCTGACGCTGACCCGCGGCGCAGCGCCACGGCGGACCACCGCCCGCTCGCCCGCCCCGACCTCGACCCTGGCGCCGTTGCCGCTGACCTCCACCGAGCCACGGCTGACGTCGACCACTGTCTGGTCCTTGTCGACCTTGACGTTGAGCTTGGTGCCGGTAACGGTCACGCTGCCGGCCGGGGTCTCGATCTGCAGCGGCTTGCCGGCCACCGGCGCCACGTCGGCGAAGATCTCGCCGGCGGTCACTCGCAGGCGCCGGGCGGCGGTCAGGGTCACCTCGGTGCGCTCGTTGAGGTGGAGCACCGAGCCGTCCTTGAGCGCGACGCGCGTCCGCACGCCCTCGCGGGTCCGCAGCGCGGCGCCAAAGCTCATGCCCTGGCCGACCCGCTGGGCCTGCCACTCGGCACCCGCGCGGAGCTCGACGCCCGGCCCGCGCTGCTTGGTGCTCGGATCGGCCGAGAGGATCGTCGTCAGCTCACCGGCCTCGCCCCCCTTCGCCTTGGCGCTACCGGGAGTCTTGTGGGCACGCTTCTCCTCGCTGCAGCCCGTCGCTGCTGCGAGCACCACACCTGCCACGATCCAACGCGCGAGCCTTGTATTCGCCATGCCGTCCTCCGCGATCTCTTTGGGGTATCCGCTGCACAGCTTCCAACGCACCAAAGGCAGAAGAGATCTAGATCACTTCGCAGCCCGGGCGCCGCACGAGCCAGTCACCAAAACCGGATAGATTCCAGATCATTGAAACACCAACCGTCGCTCGACGCCACCCCGTCCTACACTGCCGCCACCGCTGCCAGGAAGATCGCTGAATGCAAGTCCACCTCGTCGACGGGACCTACGAGCTGTACCGCAACTTCTTCGGCGCGCCGCCGGCCAAGGCCAAGGACGGCCGCGAGGTGAGTGCGACCCGCGGGTTGCTTCGCACCCTGGTCTCGCTGCTCGCCGAGGAGACCACGACCCACATCGCCTGCGCCTTCGACCACGTGACCGAGTCCTTTCGCAACCGCCTCTTTGCTGGCTACAAGCGCGGCGAGGGGATCGAGCCGGCGCTGCTCGCCCAGTTCGACCTCGCCGAGCGCGCCGCCGCGGCCCTCGGCCTCACCGTCTGGCCGATGGAGGAGTTCGAGGCCGACGACGCCCTGGCCACCGGCGCGGCCCGCTACGCGGCCGCCGAGCGAGTCGAGCGGGTGCTGATCTGCTCGCCGGACAAGGACCTCGCCCAGTGCGTCACCGG
>JAUVBO010000040.1 GCA_030591195.1 Pseudomonadota bacterium | reverse complement strand
GCGCGCGCGCACCGGCGATCCGCTGGCGGAGGCCGCCGACCACCTGGCCCAGCGCAGAGTCGCTCATCGGCGCCTCGCCGGCAGCCCGGGCCCCGCGACCGGCCAAGAGACGGAGAAGCGCGATCCGCGACCGAGCTCGCTCTCAACCTCGATCCGGCCCCCGTGCAGCTCGACCAGCCGCCGGCAGATCGCCAGGCCGAGGCCGCTGCCCTTGCGCCGGGCGATCAACCCGCCCGCCTGCTGGTACTCGTCGAAGATCCGGGGCAGCGACCCGGCGCTGATCCCGCAGCCCGTGTCGCGTACCTCGCTGCAGAGCATCGCGCCGGCGAGGCCCGGCTCGTCGCCCAGGGTCACCCGGACCGAGATTCGCCCCCGCTCGGTGAAGTTGATCGCGTTGGCGAGCAGGTTCGCCAGCACCCGCCGGACCCGCGCCCCGTCGGCGCTGATCGCTGGCAGCTCGTCTTGGACCTCGCAGACGAGCTCCACCTCCTCGCCTCGCTTCGCGCGCAGCACCGCGCGCTGCCCCTCGACCAGCTCCCGGGCCAGTGCGCCAAGGTCCACCGGCTGCCGGTTGAGCACCAGCTGGCCAGCGTCGATCGCCGAGATGTCGAGCACGTCGTTGACCAGCTCGAGCAGCTGGCGACCACCGCCATGGATTACCTCGATGTCCTCGCGCTGGCGGCCGGAGAGCTCCCCGTGCAGGCCGCCGGCGAGGGTCTGGCAAAAACCGTGAATGTTGCTCAGCGGGGTCCGCAGCTCGTGGCTGACGTCGGCGAGGAAGCGCGCCTTGGCTGCCTCGGCCTCCTCGGCGCGAGCCTGGGCCGCGCGGACCGCGGCCTGCTCGCCCTGGAGACCGCGACGCAACCGGCCCACGGCCTCGGCCAGGTCGCCCACCTCGTCCACCGAGGTGACCGCCAGGGGCCGGCCGAGCTCCACGTCGGCGTCGCTCGACATCCTCGCCACCTGATCGGTCACCGAACGCAGGTCCTGCCCGATGTCGCGACCGTGGGCCCTGGCGACACCCACCGCCACTGCCAGCAGCACCAGCGACATCAGCAGCAGCAGGGCACCAACCCCGCTCTGGCCGACGTCGACCGCCGCCGCGTCGCGGCGCTGGACCACGGCGAGCGCGCGCCCGTCGGCCAGCGAAATCACGATCTGGTCCTCGTGATCCGCGTCCGCGGTGGCCCGCGTGCCAGCCAGGGCGATCCGCTCCGGCGCGCCGTCGGGGCGCGCCGGATCCGGCGCGAAGATCGGCGCGGTGCCGGAGACCCAGCGCTCGAGCGCCACCGGGTCGAGACGCTCACCAACCGCGGTGGCCAGTCGCGAGAGGTCGTCCAGTCGGTGAGCCGCGCGGCGCTCGGCACCGGCGAGCATCCGGCTGTGAAGGTGGGTACTGAGCAGGCAGCAGACCACCGCGGCGAGCGCGAAGGCGGCGAGGGTCAGGGTCGGACGGATCGACAGCACGGCGAGGCCGGTCGGCGGCGACCCACCAGCGTCGTCGGCGGTCACTCCGTGGCGAGCCTCTTGCCCGTGGCGAACCTCCTGGAGCAGCGGTCGATGCACCAGCGCGCGCAGCGCCAGCGCCGTCGCGGACACCAGCGCCGGAGCCGCCAGCAGGCTGGCCCACGGTCGCACCGCCGCGATCGGATCGCCACCGAGGAGCGCGATCAGGCCGAGCAAGGCGAAGGTCGACAGCGCGAAGGCTGCCGTGATCTGGCCTGGCAGATCGCTCAACGAGCGATGCCCACCACGCCCGCCACGCAGCACGCGAACCAGCCACGCCAGCGTCACCGCGCCACCACCCAGCGGCGCGGCCCAGCAGGCGCCAGCGGCGCTGCCAGGCTCCATCGCGGCGATCACCGGCAACACCCAGCGCAGCGCGGCGGAGGCCGCGGCCGCGCAGCCGACCACGGCCAGCGAGACGTTGATCGTTCCCCGGGAAGACATCGTCCCCGACCACCTTCAGTTGGGACACCGGCCGACGAGCCAGTCGCCGAGCCCGGTGCCCTGCTGATGACTACATAACGTGAAGAGGGCCTCAACCCAAGCAAGCGATTCCATTTTTGCTATGCTCCAGGACGATGCGGTCTGTACCGAAAGCGGGTACGTCGCCCGCTCCCCTGACTGCCCGCACAAGTGCGTCGAAGCGACCGACGCGGCGGGTCTGGCTCGATCTCGGCCTCGGCGCCGCGGCGGTGGTCCTCGCCAGCGGGTGCGCTGGCGGCGGCCCGACCTTCGCTCCCGATGCCCCGGTCGATACCAGCCCGCCGAACGACGGCGGCCCCTGCCAGCTCGCCATCGCGTCGATCAACGGGCGCGCTGCCGTGGGCCAGGTCGAGCGGCTCGGCCCCGAGGACGACCAAGACGTCGGTACCACCGGGCTCCAGATCGAGGTCGCGGTGACCGGCGAGAACCTGGCCGACGGCACCCGCGTCCGCCTCAGCGTGACCCGGCTCGCATCATCCCCCGTGGCGCGGGCCGCGGGCGGCAGGGCCTCCTTCGAGGTCACGGTGACCGCGGGGCTGACCGAGGTGCTGCTCCAGGCTCACGCCAGCGACTGTCTCCCGTCGGAGCGCCGGCTGCCGGTCGAGCCAGCGCCAGAGTGCTTCTTCATCGTCCCCGCCGACGGCGCCGCGCTGTCGGCCGACGACGACCTCGACCCGGACAACACGACCTTCGACTACGACGTGCTGGTCGGAACCACCGACGCCGCGGAGGCCACGATCGAGCTGAAGGCTGGACCATCGGCCCCCGCGGCGAAGCAGGTCGATGCCGCGGGCCAGGCGTTCTTCCCCGGCAGGGCACTCGAGATCGGCGACCAGGTGGTGCTGACCGGTCGGGTCACTCGCGGCGGCGTCGAGCGCACCTGCACCGCGACGATCTCGGTGACATCCAGCCGGCCCAGCTGCAGCGTCCGAATCACGCCGGCGACCGTCGGCACCTCGGCCGGCCTCGGCGGCGTCGGGGTCGCCCACGACGCCGATCTGGTCCAGCCGGGAATGCAGGCCAACATCGAGGTGCTCACCGGCCTGCTGGTGAATCGGGTGACCCTGCGCGTCGAGGGTAGCCGCGTCGACGCCAGCTCGAGCCACACCGTGACGACGACCACGGCGGCGACCGCGGGCCGGGCGCACTTCACCGGTTTCCCCTTGCCCGAAGGAGAGGTCGAGCTCGAGGCGATCTGCGCCGAGACCGCCAGCGGCAACGTCGGCAGCAGTCCGGTGACCAGGCTGTTCGTCGACTCCTACGCGCCCGAGACGCCCGACGACTTCGACTGCGAGGTGATCGACCGGCGCGCCGGCAAGGTCGCCTGTTGCTGGACCGCGGCGGACGACACCGGCTCGGGCGTGGCGTTCTACGACCTGCGCTACGCGATCGGCATGCCACTGACCGCGGCCAACTGGGACATCGGCACCAAGGTCCAGACGATCCCCGCCGCCGCTTCCAGCGCGCCGCTCTGCGCCACGACCAGCGTCCCGCTGGGCGAAGACTACGACTTCGCCCTCAGGGCCGTCGACCTGGTGGACAACGGCTCCGAGGCGGCCCACCCGCCAGACGCGCCGCTGACGGTGGACCTCGCTCGCCAGCTGCGCGCCGGCACCAACGCCGACAGCGCGTGGGGCGAGCGGGTCACCGCTGGCGACTTCAACGGCGACGGTCACACCGACCTGGCCGTGGGTGACCCCGGGCACGGTGGCGGCCGGGGACGGGTCGCGATCTACCTCGGCCACCTCAACGGCTACCCGCGGCAACCGACGAAGTTCTTCGTCGGTACGGTCGACGGCGGGCAGCTCGGCGCTGGCGTGGCCACCCTGCCGGCCTTCGACGGCCAGGACGGCTACGCAGATCTCGCCGTGGTCGCGGCTCACGGTGACACCAGCGCGGCTCGCGTCTATATCTACCTCGGCCGGCCGGTGCCGCTCCAGCGCACGGACGTCGTGGCCGGTAGCGGCGCGGAGGCGGTCTACACCCTCGCTGGTGGCCCGGGCGCACCGGGAGGCCGGATCGTCGGGGCGACCAGCGCCGGTGACTTCGACGGCGACGGAGCGAGCGATCTGGCCATCGCCTACCGCGATGACCTCGGCGACACGGCCGAGCTGTGGATCGTTCACGGTGACGCGGCCCTCGCGCCGATGGTCCAGGGCACGCTCCAGCTGCCGACATCGACCGCGGTGCCCACCGGAGCCGGCGTGCGGCTGCTGGGCGGCAAGGCTTCGGACGACTTCGGCGGGGCCCTCTGCGGCGGCGCGTCGCTCGACGGCGATAACTTCGCCGACCTGCTGATCTCGGCCAGCGCCACCGAGCAGTCCTCCCAGCCACGAGGCGCGGTGCACGTGCTCAGGGGGGCCGGGCGCGCCGCGATCTTGCCGGAGAACCTCAGCCTCTCGGGCCCCCGGGTGAACACCATCGCCGGCGACACCGAAAACACCAGCTTCGGCGAGGCGGTGGCCGTGGTCGGCGACATCAACGGCGACGGCACGATCGAGTTCGCCGCCAGCGACTCCACCGTCGACGCCGACGGCGGAGCGGTCTACCTGTTCCGCTTCGGCGCCGGGGCCCCCGCGTCCGCTGCCGACGCGGTGGCGACGATCAGAAACACCCTCTCCGGTGTGACGGCGCCGCGCCTCGGCATCGGCCTGGCGTGCGTCGCCGAGACCACCGGCGTCGACCTGAACCAGGACGGACGGGCCGACCTGCTGGTCGGCGCCGAGTCGCTACCGGGCGGCCCGGGCGGCGTGCTCCGCCTCGACGGCGCGAGCCCGATGCCGACGCTCGACGTCTCCAGCCCGGGCTTCGTCTATCTCGCGCCGCCCGACTCGGGGTACCTCGGACCGCTGATCACCGTGGCCAAAGACATCGACCAGGACGGATTCCCCGACCTGATCCTCGGTGATCCATCCCACGACGGGGGGCGTGGCCGGGTGGTGGTCATCTTCTGAGGAAATTGCCCTTATATTCCAGCGCACTGAAAAGTACCCCGCGGCTCCGCAGACCCTCCGCCGCCGCCGTGCGTTTCGACTCTTCATCCAGGCACATACAAGGGAGCGTGCGATGTCGAACAAGAAACGACGAGGGGTCACCCTGGGGCTGTTCATCCTCGCCGCCGGCGTGGTGGTCACCGCCCTGGCACTCGGCGGAGGCGACAACCGGGCCAAGGCTGCGAAGCACCAGCCCGATGGCGACAACATCCAGCCTCCGGTGCACAACTTCACCACTACCACCCCTCCGGTGGTGAAGCGGCCCCCCCCGGTGCCGACCGAGCCGCCCAAGGTCGACATCGTCTTCGTCCTCGACACCACCGGCAGCATGTCGGGGCTGCTCGCGGGCGCCAAGCGCAAGATCTGGTCGATCGCGAACAAGGTGCTCAGCGGCCAGCCTCGCCCTCACGTGCGCTTCGGGCTGATCGGCTACCGCGACATCGGCGATGCCTACGTCACCAAGCGCTACGAGCTGACCGAGGACCTCGACGACATTCACGAGCACCTGAAGGGCTTACGTGCTGCCGGTGGCGGAGACACCCCCGAGCACGTCAACCAGGCGCTGGCCGAGGCGATCCGCCAGATGCAGTGGCGGCACGGCGACGGGGTCCTGCGCCAGATCTACCTCGTCGGCGACGCGCCGCCCCACGAGGGGCGCTCGGGCCTGCGCTCCGCCGACCTCGCGCGAGAGGCGACCAACCGGCAGATCGTGATCAACGCCGTGCGCTGCGGCAGCATGCCGCGGACCCAGCTTGCCTGGCAGCGCATCGCCCGGCTCGCCGGTGGCCTGTACGCCAGCATCCGGCAGGATGGCAACATGTACGCGGTCAAGACCCCGATGGACCGGCGGCTGGCCGACCTCAACGCCCGGCTGTCGGCGACCCTGCTCGCCAGCGGCGGGGCGGCGGCCAAGCGGGCGACCCGGAGGCGGGCGACGGCCAACGCAGCGATGGACCGGGTCGCACAGGCCGAGAGCGCGGCCTACCGCGCCCGCTCCGGGCGGATCGACAGCAACGACCTGTTGACCCGGATCAAGCGCGGCAAGAAGCTCAGCTCGTTCAAGCCCTCGGACCTGCCGGCGCCAGTGGCGGCGATGCCGAAGACCGAGCGCGAGGCCTACGTCGCCAAGGTGGCGCGGCAGCGTGCCACCCTGCGCAACAAGATCGTCAAGCTAGCCACCAAGCGCAAGGCCTACATCAAGAACCAGCGACGCGCGATGAAGCGCGGCGATGGCTTCGATGACAAGATCGGCGCGGCCCTCAGGAGCCAGGGCGCCAAGGCCGGCATCGCCTACTGACCAGCGCCGCCCCCCCCCAACCCCTCCAGTACCCTCTCCTGACTCCTGAAAACGTCGTAGGGGGTTGCGTCCTGCGCCAACCCTCGGCAACATCGCAAGCATGAGCGTGACAAAGCCTGCGCCACGAAGCTGGCGGTCCTGGTTGGTTGGCGGGGCGTTGCTCGTCGTCGGCGCCCTAGCGGCCTGCACCGACGACCTGCGACCGCCGCCGCCGTTCGACACCGGGCCGGCGGCTACCCCGAACATTGACACTGCGCCTCCTCCGGCGGATACGGGGGCGGGGGGCTGACAGCGAACGGCACGAGGCGACGTATTCGCGCTCTCAAGGCGGTGGCAGATGGACCTCCCGCTCGACTCGGCGGTGGACCAGCCGATCCTCACCGCGCTCCGGACGGGCCAGCACCGACGCGCCGCCACCCTGATGATCGGCAGCTACGGACCGGCGGTCCTGCGGCTCTGTCGCCTGACCACTCCAGCGGCCGACGCCGACGACTTGGCCAACGACTGCTTCGCCCGCGCCTTTGCCTCGTTCCCGGAGTTCCGCGCCACTGAGTCGCCGCGGGCCTGGCTGCTGGCAATAGCGGCCGCGCGCTGCCTCGAGCAGCTCGAGCCGCGGTTCAGCAACCTGCCCGAGCCACCGGCTAGCGACGCGGCGATCAGCTTCCACGGCGATCCGTCGGTGGCCCCCGAGACCGTCAAGGCCGCCTTCGAGCGGCTGCCCGACCAGCCTCGCGCGATGCTCGGCCTCTGCCTCGACGAGGCGCTCGATCCGGCGGCGAGCGCGGGCCGGGGCGGCCTCGAGCTCGACGCTCACCGGCGCCTGCTGCTGGCGGCGCTCGCCGATCTTGCTGCCGACGTCGGCGCCGACGGCCCGGCCAGCCCCCTGCCCGCGGGCACCCCGCAAGGCTGCTTCCCCCGGCTGCTCGGCGCGCTGAAGGCGATGTACTGGCGGCCGAGCGCCTCGCTCGCTCGCCGGCTGGACGTGCTCGCCACGGCGCTCTGAGCGCTCAGGAGCACCACCCGGTTCTCAGCGTTTTTTTCGGAGGACGCGAGCCCGCTGGCGCAGCGATCTCGCCTTCTTCGACAGCCTGCCCGCCAGCTGGCCGAGCTTGCTCGTGGCGCGCCGCAGGACCGTGATGCGAGCCTTGACTTCGCCACCCCGGACCACCTGGCCGAGCTTGCGCAGCAGGCTCGGGTCGATCACGTCCCGGATCGTGACCGAGATCGAGACCCCCGCGGCGTCCCGCGAGCTATCACCCACGCCGCTCCAGCTACCAGAGCCCGTGGGCTGGGGGGCGGGCGATGACGCTCCACCCAGGCCCGTCGCCATGTCGCTGCTTGGGTCCGCGGGTGACTGCTCGCCGCTGTTCGACTTGCCATCGTAGTCGCTGGCCGGCGGCGCCGGCGGCGGCGCGGTCCCCCCGCCGGCACGGGCGGCGCTGTCGTCGCCCTCGCTTGTCGGTCCGTTGGTCGTCGCGGCGGCGCCTCCGGATGAAGCCGGCTCCTGGGGCTTTCTGGCGGCGCTGACCCGACTCGTTCGCCGGGGGGCGTTCTCGACAAAGGGGTTGTCCTCCGCTGCCCGGGCGTGGCGCCGCAGTCGCGCCCGGTGTTGCAGCCGAGCCAGCTGCCGCTGGAGCCGGCGCAACTGCCGGCGGACCTTCTCCTCCGAGTCCTTGAGCAGGTCTGCCTTTTCCTCCAGATCTTCCGGACTGTCGTACGGGCTCGATCGGTCGCCAGTGACGATGCGGGTGTTGGCGCCCTGGCGCTTGCGGCCGAGGCGGGCCCGCCGTCGCCTGAGCACAACCTTGAGCTTGGCGTCGGCCTGCTGGATCGCCCGGTCATAGGCAGCCGCAAGCCTCTTGCGGGCGGCGTGGATCCGGCCCTGGAGCTTGGTCAACCGGGTGGCGAGCTGCCGGCTAGTTCGCAGCGCCGCCTCGAGCTGGAAGTCCCGGGCCACGCCCGCGGGCTGGGCCTTGAGCCGACGAATGCGCTGGCTCTGCTCCGACAGCTGCCCCTCGAGCCGTCCCCGGTGGTCGGTGAGCCGGTCGTGGCGCCGCTGACGGTCCTCGAGATCACCGGCGTCGGCAAGCCCGGCCCCAAAAGCGAGCAGCGCGAGGCTGAGCGCTAGTCGAGTCAGAGCCTGAATGTATCGCTGTCGAAGCACCGACCGCTCCTCGTTTCAATCCCTTGGTACAGCAATATCCGCACCACGCCAGTCAAACGATCGAAACAAGTCTGATTCATGGACCTTGCTCACCTCAGGCCCCCCCTCGGCCCTCAGAAATCTGAGTTCTACTGGCCCACCCATCAAAAAACCTTCCTGATGAAATGTAGTTCGAAATACGACAATTTCTTCCCTTGTTATTCGCCCGAGTCGACCCGCACCCGCACGCCCAGGAAAAGAAGATGGCGCAGAAACCCTGCCGACCTCAGCTCGCCTTGCCCGCCGCTGCTCTCGTTGACGTGCAGGCTGTAGCGCAGCGCGAGCCCCCAGCGATCGGTCAAGTCCCGGCCGAGCCGCAACACCAGCGTCGAACGATTCTCGTCGTCGATGTCGACGAAACGGGTCTGGCTCGAAGAGAGCACCAGGAACGGATCGCGAAAGCTGCTGAAGCGCAGCACCCCCTTGGTGGTCAGGTAGATCCCTCCGCCGAGCAGCGTGGTGAACCGGATCCCGACGGCGTGGCGGGTGAAAGTCTCACCGAAGCTGTTCGAGCCGTTGAGCTCGAGCCCGTACCACAGCCGCGCCACCGCGTTGCCGCTGTAGGCGGCCCAGACTCGCACCGTGTGGCTCAGGTCTCGGCGGTGCTCGCCGCAGGTCGGCGAGTCGGGCTCCTCGGCGCAAGGGTCGCGCCGTTGCTCGCCCAGCACGGGGCCGTTGTAGCTGCGCAGGGCGAGGCCGTAGCTGACTCCGAGGCGCCAGATGATCTCGTCGGCCCGGTCTGGTACCACCCGCGTGGCGAGCGAGACTGCGCCGGCCAGTCCGTGAAAGCTGTAGTCGTCAAAGGGCTTGAACTCGAGCCCCTGGTAGCCGAGATCGAGCGAGCCCACGGTTCCGCCCGCCGAGGCCAGGGCGACGCGGGTGGTGGCCGTGCCGGTGCGAAAGTCCTGCCTCGACTCACGCTGGTAGGCGTCGTAGTAGCCACCGAGCAACCAGAAGCTGCGCCGCTTGCCGGAGAGCCAGCCCCAGCTGGCCCGTGCTCGCTGGACCACCTCGTCAGCCGAGCGAGCGCGCTCGCTGGCGAACAACTTCGCGCCACCGCCATAGGCGAGGGCTAGCCGGTGGCGGCCGCCACGGATGGTCAGCTTGCCATCGGCGACGATGCGAAACAGCCCGGCACGGACCTCCTCGTCACCGTCGGTGGATGGCTGCCGGGTGGCGTTGGAGTCGAGCTCCGGCCCGAGCTCGGCCGACAGATCGTACCCTACCTCGGCCCGGCCGAGCCGGGCGGCCGCGAGGATCGACCACGCGAGCAGCAGCGCACAGCTCCCCCTCCCTGAGATGCTCCGGCCCACACCCCGAGTGTACACCGAGGCGCCGCGGCATTGGACCTGCCCACCACGTGCGCGATAGAATGCTCGATGATGACCGCGAAGGACCCGCGGGGCGAAGACGAGCTGCTCCAGGCCGTGCTCTCGGGACGGACCGAGGCGGACTGGAACGAGCTCTACCGACGCTACGAACGCCTGATCATCGCCTGCATTCGCAAGGTGCTCGCGCGCTACGGCGTCGCCTGCGCTCGCGAGGATCTCGAGGACCTGATCAACACTGTCTGCCTGCAGCTGGTGCAGGACGACTTCCAGAAGCTACGACTCTACGACCGATCGCGCGGCTACCGGCTCAG
>JAUVBO010000653.1 GCA_030591195.1 Pseudomonadota bacterium | reverse complement strand
GCTCCTCGTTCTGTTGCTTCCGCTCGTCGGACGTCGCTGGGGCCCGCTCGTCCGCTGGCGCGGTTCCTTCCGCCTCGTCAACCATAGGTATCTTCCATCCTTCGGCAATCGCGGCGCCTGTGCCGTCACCGCGCAGTCGCTAATATATTGGCGGGCGTCGCGGGATCAAGGGGATTGATCGTGCCCGGCTCGCCGCGGGCGAGCATGTGTTACGGTCAGACAGCTTCGCGCCATGCCACGTCTGCTCGCTTCGATCGCCGGCCTCGTTGCCCTGGTGGCCTACATCCTGCTCGCCGGGCCGACCTTCTACTGGCTCGACTCCAGCGAGCTCGTCGCTGCCAGCTGGGAGCTCGGCGTGGCCCACCCGCCGGGGCACCCGCTGGCGAGCCTCGTCTCGCGGCTGGTCTGCTACCTGCCCGTGGGCACCATCGCTTTCCGGGTCACCCTCGCCTCGGCCTTCGCCTCCGCCATCGCCACGGCGCTGATCGCGCTCTGCACCCTCGAGGTGCTCCAGCGGCAGCGGGATCGCGACACCACGTCCACCAGGGGGGCGCCGTGCTCATTCAGTCATGGCGTTGGGGCGCTCGTCGCCGCGTTGGCCGCGGGGCTCTCCTACCCCGTGGCGTTTCAGGCGGTGCGCGCCGAGGTCTATGCGCTCAACCTGGCGATCGTGGTGGCGGTCTTCTACCTGCTGCTGCGCTGGGACCGGACCCACGATCGCCGGCCGCTGTTGATCGCCGGCCTGCTCGTCGGGCTCGGGCTCTGCAATCATCACCTGCTGGTGCTGCTCGCCGGGCCGGCAATGGCCGCGTTCGTGCTGCTGCGACGCCGTCCCGTCGCCGGCCTGCGCCGGGTGGCCATCGGCTTGACGCTCTGTGGCTGCCTCGGCCTCAGCACCCTCGCCTATCTGCCCCTGCGGGCGAGCCAGGCGCCGCGGGTCAACTGGGGCTCGCCGACCAACCTCGAGCGCTTCGGCTGGGTCGTCTCGGCCCGGCTGTTCCAGCGAACCGTCACCCGGGTCAGCGAGCAGGAGCCCCTCGGCGAGCGTGCTGCGGCCGCCGCCTTCGGCCTCTTCGGTGGCCTCGGGCCGGCCGGGGCGCTGGTCGGCCTCGGCGGGCTCTACCTGCTCTGGCGGCGTCGGCAGAGCAGGCGCGTGGCACTGCTGCTCTCCCTCGGGGTGCTCGGCAACCTCGCCAGCCCGCTGCTGGTCGGCTTCGATCCCTTTAACCCCGACGCCCACGGCTACATCGCGGTGGCCGCCGCGCTGCTCGCGCCGGCCCTCGGCACCTTCGTCGCCGTGATCGTCTCGACTGCTGTCCGCGCGGGCTCGCGGGTGGTGGTCGGTGCGGTGAGTGTCGTGGCCAGCCTGCTGGTGGTCTCTCAGGCCGCGGTGCAGCTGCCGCGCGTCGATCTGCGGCGCCACTGGGCTGCCGAGGCCTCGACCCGGGTGATCATCGACCTGCCGCCGGGCAGCGCGCTGCTGACCTCGTATTACAAGACGATCTTCAACATCTGGGCCCTGCGGAGCACTGCTGACCTGCGCCCGGACCTGCTGGTGATGCATCGTAACTTCGTCAGCCTGCCGGGCTACCTCGAGACCCTCGTCGCTCGTCGGCATCCGCTCGCGGGCCTCGCCCGGGCCTGGCGCGACGGCGACACGGCGCCGATCGCGCAGCTCGATCGCCTGGCGCGCGAGCGTCCGTTGCTGGTCGAGTTCGACCTCAACATCGACGACGCGTTGACCGCCCGGCTCTTCCCCGCCGGGCCGCTGCTACGCTACGGCCGAGCCGGGCCCGCGGGCGAGCACCGCCACCGGCTCGCTGCCTGGCGCGCGGCCCTCGGTCCGCGGCCGTGGGAGCGGGAGACGGCTCGCAGCGCGGTCTGGACCCACTACTTGCTGGCCCGCTTCGCCTGTCAGCGTGGCCTCGGTCCCCTCGCCGCCGAGCAGCTCGCCGCCGGTCTGGCCCTCGCGCCCCTCGACCACAAGCTGCATCAGCTGCGCGCCACCTGCCCACCCATCGCCCGCTGAGCGCCACCGAGCTAACGCGCTCCGCAGGCGGCGCCGCTCTGGCTAGGCACGCAGGGGCCGAGGTCGACGTCAGCGCAGCGGACCGTAGCCCAGCGCCCGTCGAGGCAGGTCTGTAGCTCGTCGCCGGCGCAGCGGTCGAAGTCGTCGAGGCAGTCGCTACCGGCGGCGCGGCAGCCGCCGTCGACGCAGCGGGTGGCCACTGCCTGGCCCCCACAGTCGACGCGCTGGATCCGACCGCCGACGCAACCGATCGCGGTGTTGCCGTCGCAACGTGGCAGCGGCAGGTCCGAGGTGCAGTCACCGCCCGAGCCGACGCAGTCTGACCGGCCGCCGTCGGACCGACACGATAGCCCCTGGGCGCCGCAGTCCTCGACCGCGATCACGCCGGCGGCGCAGGTCAGCAGCCGGCCACCATCACAGCGCGACTCGTACGACCCCGGCTCGCAGCTGCCCGGGCTGCAGCTGGCCTCGAACGAGTCGCCGGACCTGACCGCGCAACCGAGCCCGGCGGCCGAGCAGTCGAAGCGGTAGACGCGCTTGTCGAGCAAGTCACAGGACACGGCGGTGCTGCCATCGCAGCTCGCCTGGTAGTCCTTGTTGCAGGAGCTGGCATTCGCCCCGCCGGCGCCGAAGCAACGGAAGACCGCGTCGCAGCCGCTGGCGCCGTTGACGCAGCGGTAGATGCCGTTGTAGACCGCGCCGAGGCCGAAGGCGCGCAGCAGGCGGTGGTAGCCCTCGACGCAGTTGGCCACCCGTGGGTAGGGCTTGATCCCGCAGCCGGTGGCCCGGACGCAGGCGCTGACCAGCTCGTCGCGCGGCAGCGGCGCGCCGTCGTCGACGCAGGTACTGGCCAGCCCAGCGGCGACCACCATCACCGCCGCCAGCAGCGCGCGCGACTGACTGGCAGGGCTCATCTGGAGCCTCCGTCGGGGCGGGAGGGCAGCAAGTGCTCGAGCTGGAACTTCTTGATGCGGAAGTAGAGCGTGCTGCGGTTGATCCCCAGCTCTCGGGCGGCGGCGGCGATGTTGCCGGCGCTGCCCCCGATGGCCGCGATGATCGCCGCCTGCTCCTCCTCCTGCAGTCGGGCGCGCAGGGGCGACGCCGTCGATCTCGCGCCCGGCGCGGGGAGGGCGGCGCACCCTTGCCCTCCGTCGGGCGGGACCGGCGCGGCGTGCCGTGCGGCCAGGGCGCGCGGGCCGAAGTCGACGCCGCTCGCCGAGAGCACCTCTCCGCGGCAGATGATGCACGCCCGCTCGATCACGTTCGACAGCTCGCGGACGTTGCCCGGCCAGTCGTAGCCGAGCAGGGCCTCTGCGGCGTCGGGGCCGAGGGAGCGTGGGCCGCGGCCATTTTCCTGCCGGAAACGCTGGAGGAAGTGCTCGCCGAGCAAGATCGCGTCATCGCCCCGCTCGCGTAGCGGCGGAAGCTCGAGCCAGAAGACGTTGAGCCGGTAGTAGAGGTCCTGCCGAAACTCGCCCCCTGCGACCAGCTGCTCGAGGTCGCGGTTGGTCGCCGAGACCACCCGCACGTCGACCTTGATCGTCTCGCTGCCGCCGACGCGCTGGAACTCGCGCTCCTGCAGCACTCGTAGGAGTTTGGCTTGCAGTTCGGGCTTGAGTT
>JAUVBO010000759.1 GCA_030591195.1 Pseudomonadota bacterium | reverse complement strand
GTGGATCTGGCGCGGGAGGAGGGCGCAGGGCGCGCCAGAGCGCGAGGGCCGCCAGCAGCCCGCCGGCCGAGTACACCAGGCAGAGCAGCACGTGGAGGTAGCCGTAGAGTCGCCGGTAGAGGCGAGCGTCGGCGAGGTAGAGCACGACCACCACAGTGACCAGCATCACGGCGGTGATCAGCGGCAGGATCCTCCCGCGGCGTCGGTGGACCGCGCGGGCGATCCTCACCGCGGCCCAGCAGCCGACCCAGCAGAGCAGGCCCAGCAGCGCCACCAGCAGCGCCCGCTTCCACCATCCTGCCAGGAGCCGCGCTGCCAGGCGGCCGCTCGCCAGGCGCGAGACGAGCCAGTAGCACGCCGGCAGCGCCAGCAGGGTGATCAGCGTGGCGACGCCCGCGGCCTCGCCACCGCACCTCAGCTTTCTCGCCAGCCAGCTGCCGGCCCGGGAAGAGACCTGCCAGCCGAGCCCGGCCATGGCCCCGGCGGCGAGGAACACCGGCAGGACCGCGCCGGCGAGCAGCAGCGCGACGCGCCAGCCACGATCGGTGGAAGGGAGCCAGCCGAGGTCCAGGCCCCAGAGCAACAGGCCGCTGGTCAGGCCCGCCAGCGCTCCGCCGCGCGCGGCTCGCCACCAGGCCGGACCGCGAGGCGCGGTTCGATCGGGCGGGTCGGGCTCTTGTACGGTTGGCAGCTGGGGCATTTCGGCAGGCGATATTGGCCTGCGGTAGCACGGCAACCAACGGGCGTAAACACTTAGTTGTTACTGGCTTGGGCACAGCGGGACAGCAGGAATGGCATCCGCCGAGCCTAGCTTGGCGTTGCGGTGAGGGACCGGGGCCGGCTACGATTAGCGGATGCTGACATTACCGACGAGGCGTGCCCTGGTGGCCGGGTTGGCGATTGGCTCCATCGCGCTGGTCAACGCCTGCGCCTCTCAGGGGTGCGCCGGGTGCGGCCTGCAACCGATCCCGGGGGGGTTCCCCCAGGAGCAGCGGCTCGACAACGCCGGCCAGGTGCGGGTCTCGTCGAGTGGCCTCGACTGGCTCGGCCAGAACTTCTCCAAGCTAGTCAACGCTGTCGCCGGCACCGGAGCGGGCGACGTCCTGACCTTCGATGTCCCGTCGAGCTGCTGCGCTGGCAACGAGCCGGACTGCTCGGGCACTCAGAAGCTCTGCTGCGACGGATCGGCCTGCAACGCGACGCTCGAGGTCAAGAACGCCAAGCTCACCCCCCAGCCTCAGGGCCAGCTGCGGCTGACCGCCGACGCCGAGGTCGTCACGAGCAAGATCCTGCTCGAGATCAAGGCGATCGGCATTTGGTTCAAGTGCGAGGTGCAGTACGACTCGACCAACGGCTCGACCAAGACCGTCGGCGTCGACGCGGACATCGATCTGGTGATCGACGCCAATGACGGCAACAAGCTCAAGGTCAGCCGGGGCACGACCGAGCTGCGTGACTTCGACTGCGATGACATCTCGATCGACGAGGTGACCTGGGGTGGCTGGTTCTACTGCAACGGCGCCGACCTGCTCTGCCCGCTGTTCCGCGGGACCTTCGAGGAAAAGGTCCGCGGACCGATCGAGGAGACCGTCGACGGGATGCTGGCTGACCTGCCCACCGGCCAGGAGGGGCGGATCGACGTCGCCTCGCTGCTGTCGTACTTCGCCCACGCCACCGGCCTGATCGACTTCTTGGCCTGGGGCGGCGGCTACGCCGAGTCCGAGAACAACGGCATCTCGGCCGGCGTGATGATCGGCGCCCGTGCCCCCGTGGCCGACCCCTGCGTGGCCGACTGCGAGGCGCCAGGCGCTAGCTGCCAGCCGCCGCCGAAGCTGGCCCTCGATCGCGTCTCGACCTTCCGCCACAACAGCCGCCCCGACGGCAAGCCGTTTCACGTCGGCCTCGGCGTGCACAAGCTGGCCCTCGAGCACGCGACCTACGCCCTCTACCGCAGCGGCGCGCTCTGTTTGCGGATGGACAGCTCGACGGTCATGGCGCTCAAGAGCGACTTCTTCGCCCTGCTGATTCCCTCGCTCGCCGCGCTGACCGGTGGCGCGAGCGTGCCGCTCTCGGTTCGCCTACGGCCCCAGGCCCCGCCGACGGTGGAGCTCGGCAAGGGCACGACCCACCTGGACGACCAGGGCGAGATGGTGATCGACGACCCGCTGGTGACGCTGCACGCCAAGTCGTTGATCATCGACGTCTTCATGCTGGTCGAGGATCGCTGGGTCCGGCTGATGTCGGTGGTCGGCGACCTCGCGCTGCCGTTCTTGCTCTTCGCCAACGCCGACGGCAACCTCCAGCCGATCCTCGGCGACCTCGGGACCTCGGTGACCAACGTCAAGGTCGGCCACAGCGAGCTGCTCGCCGAGGCACCCGAGGACCTGGCCAAGCTGTTCCCGAGCCTGCTCAGCGTCGCCGGCCAGGCGATGTCCGCCGGCTTCAGGCCGATCGCCCTGCCCGACATCCAGGGCATCCAGCTGTTGCTCGAGGACGGCTCGATCACCTCGGTGGAGAGCAACCAGCTGCTCGCCGTCTTCGCCCAGCTCGGCCTGACGCAGACTACCTCCGGTCCGCTACCTTCGCCGATGGTGCCGGTCGAGGCCGAGCTCGACCGGCTGGAGCTGCCCGACGCCAGCGGCTTCTCCGTGGCCAACCGCAGGCGGGGGGTGCGTCCGACGGTGATCTTGAAGGTCGCCGCGGCCGGGGCGGCGTCGGAAATCGACCGCCAGTCGGCGGCGGTGCAGTGGACCTATCGCGTCGACGGTGGCTTCCTCAAGCCGTGGGCCACGCTGCGGCGGCCGGGCCAGTTGATCGTCCACGACCCGTCGCTCTGGCTGCCGGGCGAGCACCTGATCGAGGTCTTCGCCCGGCTCGAGGGCCAGTCCCGGACGATGAGCCGTACGCCGGCGCGGGTGGTCGTCGACATCGCCCCGCGGGATCCTCGCGAGCCCCTGGCTGCCACCGATGGTGAAGCGCTCTCGTCCAGCGGCGGTGGCTGTGCCCTGGGTGGCGCGGACGTATCACCCGGCTGGCTGCTGCTCCTGCTGCTGGCGGTTGGCCTGCGCCGGCGCCGCTGCTAGCGCAGCTAGTCACCGGACTCTGTGCCGGGCCGGGCCGGTCGTTACTGACTACGGCAGTCGCACGGTCGGGAGTCCGTCGTGGCGAAACGAGCGCGCGAACTCGATCGCCAGCTGGTGCAGCAGCTCGGTCGGGTTGTCCACGCGCCGAGGCGCGGCGAGCTCGGAC
>JAUVBO010000443.1 GCA_030591195.1 Pseudomonadota bacterium | reverse complement strand
GCACTTGCGGCCGGCACCGAGGCTCGAGTCGACGGCCGTCCAGGCGCTGTTGCACTGGGCGCCGGTGAGCTTCTTGACCCCCCCCTGGGCCGATCCGGTCCAGCAGATCCAGTCACATCGAAGCTCGATCTCACCGTCGTCACAGCCCTTTTCGTAGAGGTAGGCCTCGATGGCGCCGCTCTGGGCGTTGTACCGACAGCCGAAGGTGTCCGGCTCGGGACCAGAGCCCACGCCGAGCTTCACGTAACCGACGAAGGCCTGGCACTGCTTGCCGCCGCCGATGCTGACGCCCGAGGGCTGCCAGCCTTCGCTGCAGTCGTCCTTGCCCTTGACGGTCACCGAGCCGACATCGATGGCGCTGTGGGCGCCGCAGACGCCGCCGCACTGCAGCCCGATGCCGCCCGAGTCGTCACAGTCCTTCTCGTAGAGGTAGCCCTCCACCGCCCCGCCGGTCTGACTGACCCGGCAGCCGTAGGTGTCGGGCTCGGGGCCGTCGCCGACGCCCAGCAGCACCGCCTGCAGGTGGGCCCCGCAGACCTCGCCACTGACCGAGGTGCTCGACGCCTTCCAGGCCTCGTCGCACCCCGGCAGGGCCACTGGTCCAAACGGCTCGACCGCGGCGGCGGGCGGCGCCGCGTCCGGGTTCGGGGTGCTGAAGTCCGGAGGGCGGAAGTCTGGCGCCGGGCCGAACAGGTCTGCGGGCTGGTAGTCGGGGCTCGGTCCCCAGGTGTCGAAGCCGTCCCAGCGCACGCTGCCATCGCCGACGATCGGATCGGGGCTCGACGTCGAGCAGCCGCCGAGACACGCGCCGGACAACAGCGCTGCCAGGACCGGGGCCCAAACAGTAAGAACCAACCGGGAGCGCGACGGCTGCCCCGCACCCACGGCGCGTCTGGTTTTCATCATGATTACAAGCATCCTCCTTCTCACGCCGGGTTGCAAGGACGTTGGTTTAGACGCACCGTGTTAATCTTCAACGTGACTCGAGGGTCACTTCCTTCCGCGGAGGACTTGCAGGGCGATGGACGAACGGACAACGACCGCGCCCCGACCGTTGATCGGTTTCGGCTGCGCCTACGCGCCGGTGCCGCTGATCCACGCCGCGGGCTTCACCCCCTGGCGGATCCTGCCCATCGGCGAGGCACCGGACCAGGCCGGGGCGGTGCTGCACGACAACCTCTGCCCGCACGTCAAGCGCCTCATCGACCGGGCCATCGCCGGCGAGGTGCCCGAGCTGGCGGGCCTGGTGGTGATCAACAGCTGCGACACGATGCGCCGCCTCGCCGACGCCTGGGCCACGGTCCGACCGTCCGAGCCGACGGTACTGCTCGACCTGCCGGTGGCCCGCGGTGGCGACCTGGCGATCCGCTTCTTCGGCGCCGAGCTCGAGCGACTGACCCGGACCCTGGAGCGGTGGGCCGGCCAGCCGGTGGAGCCGGGCGCGCTGGCCGAGAGCTGCCGCCTCTACAGCGAGCTCGCCGGCCGGCTCGAAACCCTCGCCGCGCTCGCCGCCCGTGGGGCCTTGGCCGGGGGCCGGGCTGCCCTTCAGGTGCTGTACAACCGCTCGGTCACCGAGCCGCCGGATCGCCTGTCCGACGAGCTCGAGGCCCTGGTCGGCGCGGCCCCGGCGCCAGCTGACGAGCCCGCTGGCGTGCCGGTGTTCGTCGCCGGCAACGTGCTGCCCGACCCCGAGGCCTTCGCCCTGCTCGAGCGCTGCGGCGTCCGGGTGGCCGGCGAGGACCTGTGCACCGGCTCGCGCCAGCTGACGCCGATGACCGGCGTCACCGGAGACCTGGACCTGGCAACGGACCAGCTGGCCCGGCAGTTGCTGGCCAAGCCGCGCTGCGCCCGCACGCTCGACTTCGGCGCGAGCCTCGACGCGGACCACGACGGGGTGAGGCCGCGACCCCTCGGCGACGAGCTGGTGGCGCGCGCGAGGGACTGCGGCGCCCGCGGGGTGATCCTCCACGTGATGAAGTTCTGCGACCCGTACCTCGGCCGCCTGCCGCCGATCCGAGCCGCCATCGATGCCGCAGGGCTGCCGCTGCTGGTGCTCGAGGGCGACTGCACCCAGCGCTCCCTCGGCCAGCAGGCAACCCGGATCGAGGCCTTCGCCGAGATGCTGGCTTAGGGGGACACGATGATCTTGAGCTATTTCAGGGAGCTTTCGGCTGGTATCGAGGCCAAGCTCGCCACCACAGAGCAGGGCGAGCCCGTGGCCCGCAAGCGGCTCACCCTGGAGATGGCGCGGCTCGGCACCCGCCTGTTCTCCGGTGAGCATCAGGTGGCCTGGTGCGGCTTCATGGTGCCCTTCGACCTGCTGCAGGCCCTCGGTGTGACATCCTGCTTCGTCGAGTTCGTCGGGGCGATGCTCGCCTCTACCGGCGGGGTCCCGCCGATGCTTGCCGCCGCCGAGGAGGCGGGCTTCCCACAGGACGGCTGCAGCTACCACCGGGCGGTGACCGGGGCCTCGCTGCAGGGCATGATGCCCGAGCCGGCGTTCCTGATCGGCACCAGCGTGCCCTGTGCCGGCGGCCTGGCGGTGATCGAAAACCTCGCACGGCACTTCGACAGGGATCTGTTCGTGATCGACGTGCCCCAGCGGCGCGACGAGACGGGCGTCCGGTACATCGCCGACCAGCTGCGAGCGATGGTCGACTTCGTCGCCGACCACACGGGGCGGCCGCTGCGCCCCGAGGCCCTCGCGGCGGCGGTGGCGTGCTCCAACCGGACCCGAGCGCTGCTGGCCGAGGTCTACCAGCTGGCCCGCGCCGTGCCGAGCCCGGCCCGGCCCCGGGATCTGGTCAACCTCGGCGTGGTGATGCCGCTGCTGCTCGGCGACGAGGCCGGCGAGCAGGTCGCCCGGACCTATCGCGACGAGCTCGCCCGAACCCTCGCCGCCCGCGAGGCCGCCGGCGGCGCCAGCGCGGCCCCGTCCGAGCTCCGGCTGCTCTGGCTGCAGAACCGGATCCAGTTCAAGAACCCGCTCGAGCGACTGCTGACCGACGAGCTCGGCGCGGCGGTGGTGGTCGACGAGCTGAACGATGTCTTCGGCGACCCGATCGACCCCGACGACCCGTACACCAGCATGGCCCGCCGGATGCTCGACGTGCCGCTGGTCCGCTCGGTGCCCGAGCGCGTCGAGCACCTGATCGGCCAGGCCCGCGCCTACAGCGTCGACGGCGCGATCAACCCGTGCAACTGGGGCTGCCGCCAGGGCGCCGGGGCCCGGGGGTTGATCGAGCGGGGGCTCGGCGACGCCGGCGTGCCGGTGCTCAACCTCGAGGTCGACTGCATCGACCCTCGCAGCTTCTCCGAGGGACAGCTTCGCACCCGCGTCGAGGCGTTCATCGAGATGCTCTCGACCCGGCGCGCGACCCTGTCCGCGGTGGAGGAGCACCAGTGAGCGGCGAGCGCCAGCAGCTCTACCTGGGGCTCGACATCGGCTCGCTCTCCTGCGACGCGGTGTTGATCGGCGACGACCGAGCGGGCGAGCCGCTCGCCTGGGCCGTGGTGCCCACCGGCGCACGCAACCAGGAGGCGATCGCACGTGTGCGCCAGCAGGTGCTCGACCAGGCCGGTGTCCCGCCGGGGGCGATCGCGGCGGTGGTCTCCACCGGCTACGGTCGCGCTCGGGTCGACGACAAGCTGGCGGCGGTGACCGAGATCACCTGCCACGCCCGCGGCATCCGCGAGCTGCTGCCCGAGACCGGCGTGCTGGTCGACATCGGCGGCCAGGACAGCAAGGTGATCCGGCTCGACCGGGCGGGAAACGTCGCCGGCTTCGCGATGAACGACAAGTGCGCCGCCGGCACCGGTCGGTTCCTCGAGGCGATGGCGCGAGCCCTCGAAGTGGAGATCAGCCAGCTCGGCACGATGGATCGTGGCGCCAGCTCGGACCTGACGCTGAGCAGCATGTGCACCGTCTTCGCCGAGAGCGAGGTGGTCTCGCTGATCGCCGAGGGGACCGAGGCCCGGGAGATCGTCCGCGGGCTTAACCGGGCCATCGCCGCGCGTACCCAGCAGCTGGTCAAGCGGGTCTTCCCCGGAGATCTCAGCGGCCAGCGGATCGCAATGTCGGGAGGTGTGGCACGCAACCCGGGCGTGGTGGCCGCCCTCGGCGAGGCCCTCGGGGCGACGGTCTCGGTCCCGCCCGAGCCGGACATCGTCGGAGCCCTCGGGGCGGCGCTGATCGCCCGCGACCGAGCGCTCCGGGGAAACTGATCCGCTGCCAGACGTACGACGCACCGCCATGCGCACGATCAACATCACCTGCCTGATGCTCCTGCTCACCACCACCCCCGCCCAGGCTGGCCCGCCCGCAAGCACGCGTGAACCCTCCCGCTGCGCCCAGGCCGCGGTGCACGTACACAAGGGTGCGGGCGAGCTGATCCTCACCTGCGCCGGTCAGGTGCGCCTGCGGGCGCCCGTGACCTTCGGGGGAGAGCCCCGGGGTCACAAACGCAAGAGCGGTGACCAGCGCACCCCGGAGGGGCGCTACTTCATCTGCAGCAAGCACCGGAGCCGGCGCTT
>JAUVBO010000836.1 GCA_030591195.1 Pseudomonadota bacterium | reverse complement strand
GCCACCGGCGAGGCGCCGCTCGATCGACACGACCGACCACCGCTGACGGTCCGCGGCGCCGATGGACGCTGGACCGACGAGATGGCCGAGCTGCGGCTGGAGATGGAGATCGACCGGCTCTGAGCCCCCTACCGGCGGTCAACGGGCTCGATCAATCCTTGTTGGGGATCAGCTTCTTCTCGACGCCCTGCTCGTCCCACTCGCTCCAGAGGCCGACCTTCTTGCCTCGCTTGAACTCGCCGTGCAGCTCCTTGCTGCCATCGGCCCGCCAGTAGGTCCAGGGGCCGTGCTCCTTGTCGTCGAGGTAGTCGCCCTGCATCTGCTTGGCGCCGTTGTCGTGCCAGAAGGTCCACGGGCCCTGCTTCTGGCCCCGCTGGTAGCCCCCCTCTGACTGCTGCTGGCCGTTCTTGTGCCACTGGATCCAGCGCCCCTGGTCCTTGCCGCTGACGAACAGACCCTCCATCTGCTTCTTGCCGTTTTGGAACCAGGCGGTCCACTTGCCGTGCATCTTGCCGTCGCGGTAGGCGCCTCGCATCTGCTTCTGACCGCTGCTGTACCACGACGTCCAGAGCCCCTGCTTCTTGCCACCGGAGAACTCCCCCTCGGCCTCCTTGACGCCGTTTTGGTACCAGGAGGTCCAGGCGCCGTGCTTGTGGCCGCCCCGGTACTCGACCTCGATCTGCTTGGCGCCGTTCTTGTAGAAGCGTGACTGCTTGCCGTCCGGGGGCGGTGGGACCTTCGCCGGGCCGGGTGATGTCGGCTTGGGTGCGGGCTTGGGACAACCCGCTCCAGCGAGCGAGAGGGCGAAGGTCAGGGCGAGGATCACCGGAAGGTGGCTGGGTCGTCTGCGTTGCATCGTCGTCGTCCGGCTGCGGACTGGGTCGCGTGTGATCCCGATTCTAGCCGGTTTGATCGCCTGACGAAACGAGTTGTAGGAGATCCACCGCCGCGATCCCGCTGAGCATCGTCAACGACCCCTGGTGACCACGGCCCCCGGCCGCGCCCGAGCAGGGCGGCGGTCTCTACAATCCGCGAGCCACCTCCCACGCCGAGCGCACCGCCCCCTGAACCTGCGCCAGCTCGGCGGCGTCGCCGACGACGTGGACCTCGAGGTGCCTCTCGGTCAGCTGCGCCGAGAGCTCGTCGCGGCGACGTGTGCCCACCGCCGCGACCACTGTGTCGAAGGGGCCCAGGTCGCGCGGTCCGCCCGCGCTGGCCACGGTCGCAGTGCCGTCCGGCCCCAGTCGTGAGACCCTGGTCTCCGCGAGCACGGTCACCGGAAGAGCCGCCAGGCGCTTGAGGGACAGCTTGCGCGTGATCGGCTCCATGTCCCGAGCGATCTCCGCCAGCATCTCCACCACCACGACCTCTGTTCCCCGCTTCGCCAGGTACTCGGCGACCTCGATGCCCACCAGCCCGCCGCCGATGACCAGCACCGTCGCCCCGGCCTCGGCGGTGCCAGACAGGATGTCCTCGCCGGTGAGCGGCGCGCCCAGCCCGGGGATCTCCGGGACGATCGGCGTCGCCCCCGTGGCCAGCAGCACCACGTCCGGATCCAGGGCCGCGATGCCCTCAGCCGTCGCCTCCACGCCCCTGCGGAGCTCGGCGCCGCTCTGCTCGGCCAGCCGTACCAGCGACGCGACGGTCCGTGACATGGCTTGCTTGCCCGGCGCCAGGTGAGACAGGGCGAACTGACCGCCCAGCTCCTCGCCGCGCTCGAGCAGGGTGACCCGGTGTCCGCGCTCGGCCGCGATGCTGGCCGCGGTCAGGCCCGCGGGGCCTCCGCCGACGACCACCACCCGCCGCGGTGGAGTCACCGGCGCCGGGGCCTCGCCCTCCACGCCAAGCTCGGGGTTGACGATACAGCCGATGCCCTTGCCCGACTTGACCCCGGTCAGACAGCCCTGCAGGCAGCCTCCACACTGGAGCACTCGCTCGGGGTGCCCGTCGTGCAGCTTGCGCGGCAGGTCCGGATCCGCCACCAGCGGCCGGCCCAGCGCCACCAGGTCGACCGAGTCGTCGGCCAGCAGGCGGACGAGCTCGTCGGGATCACCCAGGCGACCGGCCGCGATCACGGGCACGCGGGCCCCCTGTCGGATCTTCCGCGCCATCGCCGCGTTGGCTCCGTGGGGCAGGCTCATGTGCTGGTAGTACCAGGGGGGCGAGTCGCAGGCCGACCCGCTGGCCACGTGTAGCGCGGCGACCCCTTGCTCCTCGAGCCACCGGGCCAGCCGCACGCCGTCCGCCGGGGTCAGCCCCCCCTCCGCCTGTTCGCTGGCCGACAGCCGGGCGATCAGCGGCAGCTCCCCGAGGGCGCCCTTGACCGCCGAGATCACCTCCCGGGCGAAGCGCTGCCGACTCTCGGAGCCACCCCCGTAGCCGTCCATCCGCCGGTTGGTGCGCGACGAGAGGAACTGGGCGATCAGGTAGCCGAGGCCGCACTGCAGCTCGACCGCGTCGAATCCCGCCTCCCGGGCGCGACGCGCGGCAGCCCCGAAGGACGCCACGATCTCCTCGATCCGCGCCACGCTGATCGCCACGGCCCGCGCGCCGGTGGCGGGGCAGGTCATCTCCGAGGGCGCCTCGGGGGGGCGCCCTGAGGCCTTGGGGTTGGCCGCGCGACCGGCGTGGTTGAGGTGGGCGATGGCGAGCGACCCGCCGCGGTGGATCGCGTCCACCAGCCGCCCGAGCCCCTCGACCTTGTCGTCACCATCGACCCCGAGCTGCCGGGGGTGCTCCTTGCCGGCCGGGTCGATGAAGAGCGGCTCGACGATGATCGCACCCACGCCGCCCTCGGCCCGTCGGCGGTAGTAGTCGATCAGGCGGTCGGTGGTGGTGCCATCCGGCGCGCCAAACGCCGTCTTGACCGGCGCCATCACCAGCCGGTTCGACAGGGCCAAGCTACCGATCTTTACTGGCTCGAAGACTTCGCTCATCAGTCAGTCCTTTGTCTCCTCGGTTTGCTCCGCAAAGGTCACCCGCCGGCGGTAGACGGCGATCCGCTGCTGAAAGGCCGGGTTGGGGGGACGGGATCGCTCGTAGGCTTC
>JAUVBO010000684.1 GCA_030591195.1 Pseudomonadota bacterium | reverse complement strand
GGCGATCTTCGCCGGTGGCTACGGGATGGCTTACTTCGTCAGGAGGCAGTGGACATGACCGGCATGTTCTTTCCTTTCGACTCGCTGATCGCCGAGCATCGTCAGCTCGGCCTGGTGGTGGCGCTGCTGATCGGCTTCGCGTTTGGCTTCGTCCTCGAGCGGGCTGGCTTCGGCCGCTCGACCAAGCTCGCGGCCCAGTTCTACCTGACCGACCTGACGGTCTTCAAAGTGATGTTCGGCGCGATCATCACCGCGATGCTCGGCTTGGTCGTCGCTGCCGGCGTGGGCCTGGTGGACCTCGCGGCCCTCTCCGCCCAAGCGGTCTCGTTCACCTACCTCTGGCCGATGCTCTTTGGCGGGCTGCTGCTCGGCGTCGGCTTCATCGTCTCGGGCTACTGCCCCGGGACCTCGATCGTCGCCTCGGCCTCGGGCAACCTCGATGGGGTGGCGACCGTCGGCGGCGTGGTCGTCGGCTCGGTGCTCTACGGCGAGCTCTACGCGCTGTTTCCGGCGGTCAGCAACTTTCACAGCAGCTCGAACATGGGGCACTTCTTCCTCTATCAGTGGCTCGGCATCCCGGTGCCGGTGCTGGCCGTGGTGGTCACCGCCGTGGCCCTCGGCGGGTTCGTCGGCGCCGAGAAGGTCGAGCGGTTGATGGCCGCGAGGAAGGCGAAGCACGAGGCCGAGGCCGGCGACGGATTCGCCATCGGCACCGCGCCGCGTCGCCCGCGCCCATACGTCTTCTCCGCCCTCGCCGGCACCGCGGTGCTGGCCCTGGCGACCCTCGCCCTGCCGGTGGCGCCGAAGGCGGCCGCGCCGAAGCGGGCCGGGACAATAGCCCAGAACCAGCTCGCACGCCGGGTGCTCGACGCCGCGTGGACGATGCGGATCCTCGACGTCCGGGCCAAGAAGAGCTGCGCCAAGCAGCGCATCCCCGGCGCCGAGTGCGTCCCGCTCAAGAGCCTCGGCCAGCTCGGGCTGGCCTACGCGCCGGCCAGCCGGGATCTGGTGCTCGTCGGCAGCGGCACGCTCGATCCGGCCTACATCAAGGCCGCCCTGGCCTACGGCGGCGAGGTGCGGGTGCTCTCCGGAGGCTTCGACGGCTGGCGGCGCTACGCGCTCTCCAAGCCGGTACCGCCGAAGCCAGGGGCGCCGGTCGAGGCCCAGCAGGCGTTCAGCTTCCGCGCGGCGCTCTACACGGCGATGACCGGTGCCGCACCACCACCGCCCCCGGCCGCCGGCCCGGTGAAGTTCGTGCCGAAGAAGAAGAAGGGCGGCGGCGGCTGCGGCTAGCCGGCCGTTGATTGCTACGAGAGACCACGATGACCGAGATCGAACAGATCCACGCCAACCCGCTCACCGCGCTCGGCCCGCCCGCCTGGCACTGGGAGATCGTCGTCTACCTGTTCCTCGGCGGTATCGCCGCGGGGGTGATGATCCTCTCGATGATGCTCGGCCGCCGCGTGCCCCTCGAGGAGCGTTCGCGCTGGGCTCGCTGGCTGCCGTTGATCGCGCCGCTGCTGCTCTCGGTCGGGATGTTCGCGCTCTGGCTCGACCTCGAGCGAAAGCTCACCGCCTACCGCTTCTTCCTCGCCTTTCGGTGGACGGCGCCGATGTCATGGGGCTCCTGGATCTTGCTAGGGATCTACCCGGTGACGATCATGCTCGGCCTCGGACAGCTGACCAAGGACGAGGCCGACAAGGCTGCCGGCTGGGGCCCGCTGAGGATCCTGCGGTTGGGTGGGCTCCTCGGCTGGGCCCACTCGTGGGCCCGGCAGCGCCTCGGGGGCCTCGGCTGGGCCAACCTGCTGATGGGCATCGCCCTCGGTGGCTACACCGGGATCCTGCTGAGCAACCTCGGAGCCCGCGCCGCCTGGAGCTCGGCGATCATCGCCCCGCTGTTCCTCGTCTCGGGCTTCTCCACCGGGGCGGCGCTGATGATGTTCTTCCCGCTCAAGGACGGCGAGCGGGCGCTGCTGCGCGACTGGGACCTGGCGGCGATCGCCGTCGAGCTGGCGCTGATCGGCATCTTCCTGGTCAACCTCGTCAGCGGTGACCAGGCGGCCCGCGCCGCGGCCGAGTTCTTCCTCGGCGGCAAGCTCACGGCGGTGTTCTGGTCGCTGGTGGTAGCCACTGGCCTGATCGTGCCGTTCGTGATCGAAGCCTTTGAAGCCCGCCGCCACCTCCGTCACACCGCGGTGGCGCCAGCGCTGCTGCTGGTCGGCGGCCTGACGCTGCGCTGGGTCCTGCTCACTGCTGGCCAGACGGTGGGCTGAGCGCCGACCAACCGCTCCTCCCGGGACCTCAAGCTGCCACGCGGGAGGATATAAACTCCTTTGATACCCCGATCCTCGCCGATCATCCGCAGACATCTCCACGGTTTCAGGCAGTTGGGCCACTCCTCATCCGACGGTTGCCAGTGCGCATCACAACAGGTAAACGCCAGGTGACGATAGCAGCTGGCCTTTCCATTCGGGAGGACACCGATGACCCAAGTTGCCGTGCAAGACATCCTGGACCAGTACCCGGAAGGCCGCGAAAGTCTGATCCCCATCTTGCAGGATTTGCAGGCCCGAGACGGATACCTCTCGGCCGAGGCCGTCGGCGCCTTCGCCGACGCCGCGGGGATCTCGCCGAACGAGATCTACGGCGTCGCGACGTTCTATACCCAGTTCCGCTTCACGCCGCCCGCCAAGCACACGGTCTGCGTCTGTCAGGGCACCGCCTGTCACGTACGAGGCAGTCACCAACTGATGAGCGACTTCCAGGACCGGCTGGCGATCAAGCCCGGCGAGAACACGGAGGACGGCGAGTTCGGCCTCGAGCGGGTCGCCTGCGTCGGCTGCTGTGCGCTGGCGCCGGTGGTGCTGGTCGACGGCGAGGTGCGCGCCCAGGTGCAGCCGAAGCAGATCAAGCGAATGCTCGGTGAGCTGAAGAAGAAGGTTTGAAGATGACCGCCCTGGAATCAACCTACACCGAAGCCAAGCAACAGTGGCAGGCGCTCGAGGAGAGCCAGGTGCCGCTGTTCTTCGTCGGCGCCGCCACCTGCGGACGAGCCGCCGGCGCCAATCAGACCCTCGAGTGCCTGCGGGCCGAGATCGCGCGCCACAAGCTCGACGCCCGCGTGATCGAGACCGGCTGCCTCGGCGCGTGCTCCCTCGAGCCGCTGGTGGTGGTGCACAAGCCAGGCGCCCCCCGGGTTTGCTACGGCAACGTCGGCCCGAAGGAAGCGACCCGGCTGCTCGAGCACCACGTGCTCGGCGACGATCCCTGCGGTGACCTCGCCCTCGGCTCCCTCGGCGCGGGGACGATCGACGGGATCCGGGCGTTCACCGACCACCCGATGATCCGTGGGCAGGTCCGGCGGGTGCTGCGCAACTGCGGCACGATCGATCCGGAGAACGTCCAGCAATACCTGGCGCGCGATGGCTACCGCGGCTTCTTGCGAGCCCTCGAGATCGGCCCCGACGGGGTCCTCGACCAGGTCAAGCGCGCCGGGCTCCGGG
>JAUVBO010000505.1 GCA_030591195.1 Pseudomonadota bacterium | reverse complement strand
GGGTTTCGCTCAGGGCGCTCGCTGCAGCAGCGCGTCGAGGGAAGCCTCGGGCGCTGGCGGCGGCGCGGTCGTCGTCGTCCCCGCCGCTGTTGCGGCGAGATCAAGCAGGCTGTCGTGCTGCCAGGATGGGCAGAGTAGTCCGGCCAGCGCCCTGGTCGAGGGTTGGCCGCAGAAGATCAGCATCCCGTAGCGGTTCCAGATCGTGTTCGGCACAAAGCCCGCCGGCCCCGCCCGCTGCAGCAGGTCGAGCCAGAAGGCCGCGTGGGCCGAGGGCTGGTGTCCCAGGGGGCACCGGATTCCGTAGCTCTGCAGCTCGGGCGACAGGGCCACGCCCACGCTGTGTGCTGCCTGGCGGACCGCCTCCATCGCCCCTGCCCAGTGATCGGGCTGCCGCCCGGGGAGCAGCTCGCCGAACAGCTCGGCAGCCGAGGTGGAGCCGACGAAGCGCTGGTGACGCTCGAGCGCTGCCCCCAGCGTCTCGGTGGTGGGCGGGGCGATCTGGCTGACCCGCGCCCGCAGCTCGTCGTGGGCGAAGCGGCCCCGCTGCTCGAGCAGCCCAACCGCAGCGCCGATGAACCCCTCGTGGGGCAGGGCGGCAAGCCGGGCGGTCGCGATCGCCTGCCGGTCACACGCGACGTAGAGTGCCAGCGGGAAAGCCCGACCCTCCCGGTCAGCGCTCGGTACCAGCACGCCGAACAGCACCTGGGGCCCCCCGTTGGCAAACAGAAACGGGCTCGGCATCAGGTCGATATAGCGCTGGTCCCAGTCACCGAGCTCCCGGTGCCCGGCGACCAGCGCTCCGGCAAGCCACCGGTCGAGGGCTGTGACCAGCTCGCTGGTTGACCCGGCGCGGATGAAGTCACCTGTCGAGGGGTGCTTGCCGAACAGTCCCACCGTCGCGAAAAGGCCGCTCATCGATCGTCGTTGACTTCGTCGTCAGGGGCAGGAGCGCAGCCGCAGCGAGGTGAACAGTGGGCTCTTGCTCCGGGATGGGCGGAAGTCGATCCGGACCTTGATCTTGCCGCCGCGCAGGGGCCAGACCACCTGGTACCAGCCCCCCCGTTGGGTGGTCTTGCCCCGCTCGATGAGCCGGACGAGCGCCCAGTCGCCCGTGGCAGTCAGCTCATCGCGTAGGCCGCCAGCGCCGCGGATCGCGATCCGCACGTCGCCGCTCTTGCCTGGCCAGCGGTAGGTCCAGGTCTCGAGCGGCCCGTTGCGGTAGACGCGTTTCTGCTCGCCGATCGCCAGGCTCACCTCGCTGACCGCGTACCCGGATCCGGGCGCGCCGGTGGCCGGCCGCGGCTGGACCTCGAAGCGGATCTCCGGCTTGTCGGCGCCGCGGGCGAACAGCGCCCGGCTGATCGACCACGCGCGCTGGTAGAAGGCGACCACCCTGCTCGGAACCTTGGCGTCGCCCTTGACCTCGAACCGGTCGCCCTTGCGCACCGTGCGGCTCTTCAGCGAGGCGTCGAAGTAGCTCCAGGCGGTACCCGTGGGGGCGAAGAAGTCGGAGGCGTCCTGCAGCAGCGCGTCCCGTGTCGACTTCGCGAACGGGTAGCGACCCGCGAGGGTGTCCTTGAACGCCTCGCAGACCTGGCTCGAGAAGGACTCCCCCGCTCGCGCTGCCGAGGCGGCGCCCGCCTGCTGGGCTGACTGCTGCAGCGGCCGGTAGAACAGCGGCGCGAGCTTCGAGCGCAGCCGGCTCGGCAGGGGGGCGAGGATCCCCTTGGTCACGCGCATCGCGTCGGCGAGCACCCTGTCCATCGCCGTCGTGTCGTTGTCGGCGGCGTCGACGAACTTGGCCAGCTCGTCCCGCAGCAGGGTCAGCTGGTCGAGGTACTGCTTCAGCCCCGGGACCACTGACTCGCCCCCGGGACCGGGCGGCGGAGCGACCAGCTCGTGCAGCGGGCCGAAGGCGCGCTCCACCGGGTTCTTGTCGTCGCCGCCACCGCCCGCGCCACCGATGGCGTTGCCCGCGCCGGACTTCTTGCCCGCCTTGAGCAGCTTGCCGGCCTTGCCCTTGATCAGCTTGCTCGCCCCCTTGGGTAGCCCGGCGCCACCGCCTGCCTCGGTGAAGGTCGTCTGGTAGACGATGTTGGACAGCAGCGTCTGATAGAGCGGCGGCGAGTCGGTCAGCGCCTCGAGCTGCCGCAGCGCTTGCTTGGCGCTGGAGGCCGGAGCGAGGGAGAGGCCGCGGAGGAAGGCCTCCCAGCTGGCGATATACTGCTGGAAGTAGCGCCGGCGCAGGCGTCCGGCGAGGTCAGCGCCGGTGTCGGCCTCGCCGATGACCCACGGGTCCACGGCGGCCTGCTTCGCCTTGTCGCCGCCGAGCCGCTGCTTCATGTGCAGCTTCCAGCCCTTGCGAGAGTAGAGGCCAGGGACGCTCGCCGTTCCCTTGAGCGCGCCCTGGACCCGCCCCTGGAGCAGATCACGCAGGGCGAGCGGCGCGATCTGACCCCTGGCGTCGGCCACCAGCTGGCGGTAGGCGACGTCGCGTCGGCGCAGCGCTCGGCGCGCTCCCTCGATCAGGTTGTCGTCGGCGGGCAGCCAGCGAGCCTTGTTCGACTTGACCAGCCGCAGGTAGGGCCGGGCCACGGCCAGCAGCAGGTCGTTCTCCTGGTGCAGCCGCGGAGCGAGGCGCTTCTTCCACTGCTCCACCAGCCGCGCGGCGGCGTAGTCGACGTCGAGGTGCCTGGGGCTGCTGAGCATCAGGTAGGTGCGCAGCAGCTCGTAGTCCTTGGTCACCGTGGCGTCGTCGTCCTTGCTGCCGTCACCTCCGGGGCTGGCGATGTCCTCGAGCGTCTTGTCCAGCTCGCCGCCGGCCGGCAGCACGAAGACGTCCTTGACCCGGCGGGCGTAGAGCCGGGTCAGTGGCTCGATCAACGGCTGGCCGCTGTAGTAGCCGAGGCGGTGGAACAGCGGCGGTCCGTCGGTCCCGTACTTGGCCAGTAGCTCGCCACGGGCGGCCAACGCGGCGATTTTCTTCTGGTTGGCGATCAGCTCCTCGGCGTCGTCGCCGTGGGTCAGCCGGTGCTTGGCCATCTCGACCGTCGACGAGATCAGCGCGCGGTTGTTCGAGTAGCTGGTCAGCGCGAAGCCGGCGATCACGGCGGAGAGCAGGATCCCGACCGCGGCGCCGAACAGCTGGAGCCTGAACCGTCGCCGGCGACCTCGCCGCGAGGTACAGGCCAGGGCGCGGTCACCGAAGATCACCCGGGAGAAGAGGTGACCGAGGAAGTAGCTCTTCTTCTGGCCCTGGGGCTCGTGCAGGGTGCCCGGCCGCAGGCCGAGCTTATCCGACAGGGAGGCCATCACCCGGTCGATCGGGCGCCCTTCCTGGGTGCCGCTGCCGAAGTAGACCCCGCGCATCCGGGGGGTCTCACCGTAGGGGTTTGGCGCGAAGAGGCGGGTAACGAACGCCTTGAGCGGGTCGGCCGCTGCGGCGAGCTGGAGCGGGAACTGCAGCAGCCCGGGGCGCAGCTCCGGCTTGGCCGAGGCGAGCTTGCGTCGCGATCGCTGGCGCAGGCTCGTGACCAGCGCGGCGAACTCGTTGGCAAAGACCTCGGCGACGTCGGTGCGCTCGTCCGAGAGCGGCACGGTGAAGCCGAGCACCTGGGACCGCGACGAGGCCTTGAGCGGACCGAAGGACTCGACGAAACCGGCGAGCAGGTCGCACTTGGTCAGCAGCACGTAGACCGGGATCACCAGCTCGAGCTCCTCGAGCAGCTCGTCGATTCGCTGGCGGATTCGCGCAGCGGTCGCCTCCAGCTGGGGCGGCGCGGCCGAGACCAACTCGGCGACGTTGACGCAGACGATCAGGCCGTTGAGCGGCCGCTTGCGCCGGTAGCGCTTGAGCAGGCGCAGGAAGGCCAACCACTCGTCGCGGTCCTCGTCCTCGGTGCTGTAGCGGCCGGCGGTGTCGAGCAGGATCGCCTCCTCGGCGAACCACCAGTCGCAGTTGCGCGTGCCGCCGACACCCTTGATCGCGCCGTCGCCGCTGGTGAACGGGAAGTTCAGCCCCGAGCGGGACAGGGCGGTGCTCTTTCCCGCGCCGGGCGGGCCGATCAGCGCGTACCAGGGGAGGGCGTAGAGTGAGGCGCCCTTGCCGCCGCGCCCCGTTCGTCGCAGCGCGTCGATCGCCTCCTCGAACTGCTCGGTGAGCTGGTCAACCTCGGCCTGGCGGTCCGGTCGCAGCTGCTGTCGCTGGGTCTCGCCCTGGCCCTTG
>JAUVBO010000575.1 GCA_030591195.1 Pseudomonadota bacterium | reverse complement strand
GCCGACGTTGCCATCGGCTCGTCCCAGCGCTTCGGCGTCCCCATGGGATTCGGCGGCCCCCATGCCGGCTTCATCGCCACCAAGGAAGCGTACAAGCGCCAGCTCCCGGGACGGATCATCGGCGTCTCGAAGGACAGCAACGGCGAGACCGCGTACCGGCTGGCGCTGCAGACCCGCGAGCAGCACATCCGCCGCGAGAAGGCGACGAGCAACATCTGCACGGCTCAGGTGCTGCTGGCGATCATGGCCGGAATGTACGCCGTGTACCACGGGCCTCGAGGCCTGCGCCGGATCGCCGAGCGCGTTCACGGGCTCACCGCGACCCTCGCGGCCGGGCTGCGCCGGCTCGGGCTCTCGGCCGGCGAGGACGGGTTCTTCGACACGTTGAAGCTCACGCTCGACGACGCGGCGGCCCGGGATCGGGCGCTGGCCGAGGCCGCCGCCCGCCGGATCAACCTCCGGGCGGACTTCCCCGACGGCAGGAGCCTCGGAGTCTCGCTGGACGAGACCACCACCGCCGAGCACGTCGCCGACCTCTTCGCCGTCTTCGCCGCCGCCACCGGCAGCTCGGCCCAAGCGCCCGCCGTCGACGAGCAACTGATCGCATCTGCGACCCGGGGCTACCCACCGTCACTCGCGCGGCAGAGCGAGTACCTGACCCACGAGGTGTTCGGCAGCCACCACTCGGAGCAGCGGCTGACGCGCTACATCCACCGGCTCCAGTCGCGCGACCTGTCGCTGGTGACCTCGATGATCCCCCTCGGTTCGTGCACGATGAAGCTCAACGCCGCTGCCGAGATGATGCCGATCTCCTGGGCCGGCTTCGGCCGCCTGCATCCCTTCGCGCCGCGCGACCAGTGGCTCGGCTACGCCGAGCTCTTCGAGCGACTCGAGGCCTGGCTGGCCGAGATCACCGGGTTCGCCGCCTTCTCGCTGCAGCCGAACGCTGGTGCCCAGGGCGAGTACGCTGGCCTGCTGGTGATCCGCGCCTACCACCGCGCCCAGGGCGACACCGAGCGGGACGTTTGCCTGATTCCGACGTCGGCCCACGGGACCAACCCGGCGAGCGCGGTGATGGCCGGGATGAAGGTGCTACCCGTCGCCTGCGACGCCCGGGGCAACATCGACCTCGACGACCTCCGGAGCAAGGCCGACCAGCACCGCGAGCACCTCGCCGCGCTGATGGTGACCTACCCGTCGACCCACGGCGTCTTCGAGGAGACGATCCGCGAGGTCTGCGAGATCGTCCACCAGCATGGCGGCCAGATCTACCTCGACGGCGCCAACATGAACGCCCAGGTCGGCCTCTGCCGCCCGGGTGACATCGGCGCCGACGTCTGCCACCTCAACCTGCACAAGACCTTCGCCATCCCTCATGGCGGCGGTGGCCCGGGCGTGGGGCCGATCGGCGTCGCCGAGCACCTCGTCCCCTACCTGCCGGACCACCCGGCGCTATCCACCGAGTCCGCTGGCTCCGCGCTCGGCACGGTCTCGGCGGCTCCCTTCGGCAGCCCGAGCATCCTCCCCATCTCGTGGGCCTACATCGCGATGATGGGCACCGAGGGGCTCGAGCGCGCCAGCCAGGTGGCGATCCTCAACGCGAACTACCTGGCGAAGCGGCTCTCGGAGCACTTCCCGACGCTCTTCACCGGCAACAGCGGGCTCGTGGCCCACGAGTTCATCATCGACATGCGCGATCTGAAGAAGACCGCTGGCATCACTGTTGACGACGTCGCCAAGCGCCTGATGGACTACGGGTTCCACGCCCCGACGATGTCCTGGCCGGTGGCCGGGACGATGATGGTCGAGCCCACCGAGAGCGAGGACAAGCGTGAGCTCGACCGGTTCTGCGAGGCGATGATCTCGATCCGCGCCGAGATCCGCGCCATCGAGAACGGCGAGATGGACCGCAAGCTCAACCCGCTGACCCAAGCCCCACACACCGCCGCCGTGGTCAGCTCCGACGCCTGGGAGCGCCCCTACGGTCGCGAGCAGGCGGCCTATCCCGCCCCGTGGCTCCGCGCCTACAAGTTCTGGCCGCCCGGTGGGCGGGTCGACAACGCCTTCGGCGACCGGAACCTCGTCTGCACCTGCCCCACGATGGAAGACTATTAGGGGCAGGTCATCGAGGAACAGCTGGCCGCCTGGGAGAGGTCGATCCAGGTGCCGCCCTCGTACTTCGGGTCGCAGCCCAGGGCGTTGGAGTAGGCCCAGCCGGTGATCGCGCAGTATCGCACCTGGTGCCAGCACCCCTGGATCGGGCCGAGGACCTCGACCACTGCGGCGGCGGGGGCCTTGCCGATCACGGCATACTGCAGCCCGGCATCAGCGCGGATGTTGAGGTTGAGCGTCGTCTGCAGCTCAATGCACTGGCCCGTGGGCGGCGGCGTGGTTGCGCCGCAGACCAACTCGCTCACGCCCAGCGGGAGGCACCGCTGCTGACTAGGATAGGAGGCGGAGCAGCCGCAGTTGCCCGAGGCGCACTGGCCGTCGTCCGTGCAGGTGGCCCAGCTGGCGGCCTTGCAGGTCAGCGGGCTGGCCCAGCTCGGCAGGCAGCGTTGCTCGGTCGCGTAGAGGCTCGAGCAACCGCAGCTGCTGGACTCGCATTCCGCGCCGTCGGCGCAGGTCGACCAGTCGTCCTTGAGCGTCGGAGCCGGCGGCTGCCCGACGCAGGCGTTGCTGGCGTACACCAGCGGCAGACAGAGCTTGTTGTCCGTGTAGCAGCGGCGGCAGAGGCCCGAGAGACACGTCTTGTCCTCGGTGCACGCGGTCCAGTCCTGCTGGCTCGCGCACTGGTCTCCCTTGACCGAGGGCGGCAGGCACATTTTTTGGTCGCTGCCAGCCCAGCAGTCGCAGATTCCCGAGAGGCACTCGCTGGCGTCCAAGCAGAAGCCCCAGTCGGACTTCTGGCAGTCTGCCGAGGCGAGCTGGTCCGGCAGGCACTGCTTCTCCGCCTGCGAGCCAGCGTGGCAGGCGCAGCGGTTCGACTGACACTCGGAGTCGGCCGCGCAGGCCGCATAGGCAGGGTTCTTCGCCTCGCAGATCACCGAGGCCACCCCGCTGGGCAAGCAGACCTCCTTGGCCTTCGAGCCCGACCAGCAGGCACAGGTCCCCGACTCGCAAGCGTCGTCGCCCTCGCAGGCCTCCCAGAAAGTGAGCTTGATGGTGCAGGCGACCTTGGCCACGTAGTCCGGCAGGCACTGCTGCCGGTCGGGCTTGCTGGCCGCGCAGCCACAGACGCCCGAGGAGCACTCGTCGGCCTCGACGCAGTCACTCCAGGCCGCCTTCTTCGGCACGGGGGCCTGGCAGGTCCGCACGCCAGCCGAAGCCGCGGGGGAACAGATCAGATCGCCATCGCAGTCGTCATCATCGCTGCATCCCCCCTGCCCCTCGCCACATGGACAGACCTCGGTGCAGTACCCGACCACTCCGGCGGTGGTGCCCGCGGGCGGACAGGCAGGCGACTGCTCCACCGGTGGCTGCTCCGGAGTCGTCGGCTGCGCCGCCGGTGGCTGTTCAGGAGTTGTCGGCTGCTGGGGCGGCTGCTGGAGCGGTTGCGCCTGCGGCGGCGGGTCACCGCCGCAGGCACCCGTGCCCAGTACCAGCAACGCGATCGCGACAGCACAACAGACTTTCTTAGAGGTGGTCATCGGTCTCCCTGCGTGGCTGTGGTCGGTCCCAGCCAATGCAGCCGACGTGCCAGCGGGCAGATCGTCTATCTGCCCCTAGTCGCGCCACTTATCGAGGTGAGCAAGACTGACGGGTGTTTACGGTCGGCGGCGCGACCACGCGCGGGCTCTCACGCTGCTCCCGGCCGCAGGAGCAAAAACACCTGCGGGTCCGCAACGTTTCGTCCTGGCTGCCCCACGCCGTGCACAGTGGGATTCAGGTCACCACCCGGTGTGTCAGCCGTCGGATGCCCCGGACTGCTCGGCATCTGCCTC
>JAUVBO010000557.1 GCA_030591195.1 Pseudomonadota bacterium | reverse complement strand
CCACTTGAAGAGCGCGCCGTCGGCCGCACCCGGGCCCTCGCTGATCCTGCCGTCGAGGTGGATCATGCCGGCGAGGCCACCCACCACGGTCGCGTGGGCCCGCGTCGAGGGATCAATCGCCGCCACCACGTGGACCTCGGTGAGGCTCGCGCTGCTCCAGGAGCCCTGGTGGTCGCGGACCCTCAGGCCGACGCGGTAGACCCCCGGAGCGCTGGCGACGACCCGCGGTCCCACGGCCGGCTCTCTGGCCTGGCCCTTGCCGTGTCCTTCGTCGTCGAAGACGAGCACGACGAAGCTGTCGCGCTCGGTGCGCTCCTGGTCGTGGCCGCTGAAGCTCAACGTCCCGGGCCCGTCGGCCTGGCGCCAGCTCCAGGCGTTGATGCCGATGCGGTCGGGGTCCGTCGAGTAGCCGCCATCGAGCTGGATCGCCCGCCCTGCCTGGCCGAAGCGGGTCGGGCCGGCGTCGGCCACCGGCGCCTGGTTGGTGCGGTTGACCAGGAACAGCGCCGTCCGCGTGTCGCCGCTGCGGCCGGACTGGTCGCCGATCTCGAAGTCGAGCTGGTGGTAGCCCTCGGGCGGGTTGTCGATCGTCGCGGTGACCGTGGCCAGGCCGCCCCCGTTGAGCTCGACGGTGACCTGCTTCACCTCCACCCGCTGGTCGGGGGCCGGGGTGGCGCCGGCGGGCCGGAACATCCCGGGAGGCTCGTTTTCGTGGATCCAGACCTTGACCCGGGTGGGATCGATCGGCGCGCCGTCGCTGCCCGACTTGGCCGACAGTGAGATCACCGCCGGGCCGGTGGTGAACAGGGTGCCCGGCTTGGGCGAGAAGCTGCCCTCGTCGTACTGGGGCCGCAGCGGGTCGCGGAGGTGGTAGACGTTGTCCTTGCCGAACTGGCCGGAGAAGCCAGAGAACTCCGGGGTCGGGTCATTGAAGAAGTTGGCGTCGGGCACGTCGTCGGGGTTGAGATCGCAGTCGGCGAGGTTGACGTACTGCTCGGCGTTGGCGACGAAGACGTAGATGTAGTCGCCCTCGCCGAGCTGGATGCTGGTCGACCAGACCGACCCGCTCTTGCTCAGGGCCTTGGCCTGGCAGAGCGGGTTCATCCCGCCGAAGTCGTCGAGCAGCAGGTAGGCGCTGTTGATCGCGCCGTTGTAGCTGACCTGGTTCTCGTCGAAGGAGAAGGTCACCGTCTTGTCGTAGCTGCCGGCGGCGCCGCCCTGGCTGAAGGTCCCCACGGCCGCGAGGCCCAGGATCGTGGCGAGCCAGAGCGCTCTCTTCGTCGGTGGTGCTGCCATTGCGCTGCTCACTTCTTCAGGGAGGTCAGATCGAGCTCGAGGATCTCGGCGGCGTCGACGTTGCCGTCACCGTCGCTCGTTGCCGGCGCCTGGCCTCCGCTGTAGAGCGTCCCGCCGTCGCTGGTCTGCCACGGACCGGCGGCGAGGTAGATCTTGGCGGGCGTGGCGCCGAAGACGGTGGCGAGGTGGATCACTCCCTCGAGCTTGCCGCCGTTTTGGGGCGCCGTGGCCAGGTCGAGCCCGCCCAGCGGGCCCTGTCCCTGCTCGACCAGCTGCAGGTCGGGGGTGCCCAGCTCGAACCAGCCGGCGAAGGCGCTGTCGTTCTCGTCGGCGAGGACCAGGGTCTTGCCGGCGAAGGCGACCTCGCCGCTCTTGCCCCAGGGCGCCGGCCGCGCGCCAGCAGGCGGCGTGGCCGAGGCGAGGATGAAGTTGTCCGACCCCTCGCCCGCGTCGTCGGTGGCGAGGTAGAGGTACGCGCCGTCGCTGCTGAGGGCCGCGTACAGCGGCATCATCTGGGCGGTGCCGCCGGCCACCAGCTCGGCGGCGGCGTCGAGCTGGCCGTCGAGGGCGAATGGCGACGGCTTGGTTGGCGGGGTCAGCTCGTAGGTCGGCGGCGTCGCGCCGACCTGGCCCCCGTCGTAGTCGGTGTCGGTCAGGGCGACCACCTGGCCGCTCGAGGCGATCTCGGCGGGCGTGCCGGGGATGTTGACATCGCGCCAGGTGCCGACCACGACCACCGGTGTCGTCAGCGGCTTGTCGGTGACGTCGACCACCAGGTCGGGGGCCTCCTGCTTGAACATCAGCGCCGCGCTGGGGGTGCCGGGTGGGTCGTCCTGATCCGCGGCGCCCTGGCCGGTGCCGATGAAGACCTTCGCGCTGCGGTAGTCGAGGATCCCCTGCCCGGTGTCCACCGTCGCCAGCGCGCGCGGGTCGATCAGCTTCGGCGTGGCGCAGTCGGGATCAGTGAACGTTGTCTTCGACAGGTCGCACAGCTCGGTGACGAGGTTCTTCATCACCGTCAGGAAGGCGCGGCCGCTGGAGATCACCATCTTGTTCAGCTGGGAGCAGCCCTGGTCTCGTGGGCAACGGACGACCTTCCAGCCGTAGGGTCGGTTCTTTGGCAGGAAGATGGTGCGCTGCCAGACCCCGGGATGATCCGGGTGCTCGACCATCTGCAGCACGACGTTCTCGCCGCCAGAGAAGGCGTCCGAGGCGTTGCGGCCGAAGGCGTCCTCGGCCTGGCCCAGCTCGCCGGTGAGGAAGACCGCCTCGCCCGGATACAGCCCCTTGCTCTGCCCTTCGGGGTCGAGCCAGGCGGCCGAGACGTCGACGCGGAAGGTCACCGGCACCCGATCGGCGCTGCCGATCAGGATCGAGACCTCGATCGGCTTCTCGTCGGGGATGACGAAGTCGGCCGAGCGTGCGGTGTGCGCCTCGCCGGCCTCCACCAGGTGGACCGAGTAGGGACGGCTCTGCTCGCGGTCGCCGTCGAGCGTCCGGGCGGGGTTGATCCGGACCCTGGCCGTTCCCTCCCAGATCCCGTCCCCGTCGTCGTCGGCGAGCGGGACGAGGGTCGGGAAGCCGGGGTCGAACCGGCCGTCGTCGTCGAAGCTCCCGCTGAGCGAGGGCGCCGAGAGGGCGCGAGCAGGCCGGTCGTCGACGACGAATCGGACCGTGGCGAGGCCCTCCGGCCCAGGTGCTAGGGGGACGTCACGCAGGGGTAGCTCGACCAGCTGTGGCTCGGCGTCCGGGACGGCGAACAACAGCAGGTCAGACAGGGGTCGGTTCTCGGGGTCCACCGCCCGCACGCTGTAGGCGACGAAGGCCGGGTTCCGATCGTCGTCGGCCGGGTCGACGGTTCGCGCCGGGTCGACCGCCACCGAGAGCGGGCCCTCGAAGCGGTGGTCCCCACTGGCCTTGGCCAGCTTCATTCGGTGGGAGCGCGGGCTGAAGGCGCCGGTCTCGGGGTCGACGCTGACCAGCAGCCAGACCTCGGTCTGCTGCTGGTGGTAGCTGTCGTCGACGACGAAGGTCAGCTCGGCTCGCCGCCGGTCACCGATGCCGGTGAAGTTGGCGCTCTCGGCGATCTCGGCGCCGGATGCGTCTCGGAGCCCCTCGACCCGCAGGGTGTAGGTCACGCCGCCAGTCTGAGGGGCGGTGCTCAGCAGCACGCGGTCGTCGGCGGCGAGCTTCGCGTCGACCACCGGGAGATCCTCGGGCGGAGTGGCGGTGTATGCGGCGACCGAGAACCGGCTCGGCTCGGCCGCGCTCTGGCGGTCGAGGGCACAGCCGAAGCGGACCTCGACGCTCGTCGCCTCGAGCGCCGTGACCTGCACGATCGCCTCTCCACGACCACAGCTCGGCTCGAGTCCGCTGCAGCCTGCGAGCCCCGTGAGGGCGAGCAGCAGGGCGAGCCGAGCGGTCCCAAGGGCGCGGTTTGTCGCGGGGGTGTCCTTCGCCATCAGGGTTGTGGCTCCCAGCTCACGTCGTCGAGCACCCAGACGAAGGCTGGCTCGTCGGTGAGTTTCTTGTACGTCTTCTCGTCGCCGAAGAGGCAGTGGATCCGTACCACACCGTCGCCGTCCGCGTCGCCGAGCACGCGCACCGCGTTCTCGTTGCCGGGAAACTCTTGCCCGTCCGAGAAGACCGCCGGTCCCGGCGCGGCGTCGGCGAAGGCCGCCTTGGAGTCGCCCGGGTTGTTGCTCTTGT
>JAUVBO010000515.1 GCA_030591195.1 Pseudomonadota bacterium | reverse complement strand
GCCACCGCGGTGCGCCAGATCACCACGGTGCTCAACGAGCTCAAGCGACGTGGCCAGAACCTCGGACTAGTGACCCAATGCGCGGCCGGGGCAATGGGCGCGGCGATGGTCCTGGAACGCGAATAGGAGGCGATGATGAGTCAGATCACGATCCGCAAGAATCAGGGCGTCTCGATCATCGTCATCGATGACCCGGACAGCAAGCTCAACACGATCACCGAGCAGCTCGGCGACGAGCTCGACGCGGCACTGACCCGCATCGAGGGCGACGCCTCCTGCGCCGGCGTGGTGCTGATCAGCGGCAAGCCCGACAGCTTCATCGTCGGCGCCAACATCGATCAGCTAACCCAGCTCAAGACCGCGGCCGATGCCGAGCAGATCAGCCGCAAGGGCCAGAGGTGGCTCGACAGGCTCGAGGCGATCAAGGTGCCGGTGGTGGCGGCGATCCACGGGTCGGCCCTCGGTGGCGGCCTCGAGCTGGCCATGGCCTGCCACGCCCGCGTCTGCTCGGACTCGCCAAAGACCAAGGTCGGGCTGCCCGAGATCCAGCTCGGGCTGATCCCCGGCGCCGGCGGGACCCAGCGGCTGCCGCGGCTGGTTGGCATCCAGGTCGGCCTGGACATGATCCTTACCGGACGCAACCTGCGGCCGAAGAAGGCCCGCAAGCTCGGGCTGATCGACGAGGTGGTGCCCCAGGCAGCGCTCGAGGTAGCCGCGATCGGCTGGATCAAGAAGCTCGCCAAGAAGAAGAACAAGAAGAGGTCCCGCGGCCTCGCGCCCGATCTCAAGGAGCTCAAGGGCATGCTCGACAGCAAGGAGCTCACCGAGCTGCTGCTGTCGGGCAACCCGCTCGGACGCGCCTTCGTCTTCAAGAAGGGTCGCGAGACGGTCCAGAGCAAGACCCGCGGCCACTACCCGGCGGCCTTCGCAGCCCTGCGCGCGGTGGAGACCGGCCTCGCCAAGGGGATCAAGGCCGGCCTCGCCGCCGAGGCGAAGGAGTTCGGCCAGCTGGTCGTCTCCGACGTCAGCAAGGCGCTGACCGGGATCTACTTCGACACCCAGTCGATCAAGAAGGACAGCGGCGTGGCGAGCGACGCCAAGCCGCGCACGATCTCGCGCCTGGGGATCCTCGGCGGCGGGCTGATGGGCGGCGGCATCGCCTACATCTCGTCGAAGAAGGGCGTCGACGTGCGGATCAAGGAGCGGGACCCGGAGTCGGGGGCCAAGGCCCTCGGCGCGGTCTGGGACCTGCTCAAGGGTGACGTCAAGCGCAAGCGAGTGACCAGACCCGAGGCCGAGGTGCTGATGAGCCACATCAGCGCCACCGACGATCTCAGCGGCTTCGGGCCGGTGGAGATGGTGATCGAAGCGGTGTTCGAGGACCTCGAGCTGAAGCAGCGGCTGCTCGAGGAGGTCGAGGCACGCACCGACGAGCGCTGTATCTTCGCCTCGAACACCTCGTCGCTGCCGATCACCAAGATCGCCGCCGCGTCCAAGCGGCCAGAGACGGTGCTCGGGATGCACTTCTTCTCGCCGGTGCACAAGATGCCGCTGCTCGAGATCATCGTCACCGGCAAGACCTCCGACGAGGTGACGACCACGGCGGTGGCCTTTGGCAAGCGGCTCGGCAAGCAGACCATCGTCGTCAGCGACGGCGTCGGTTTCTACACCAGCCGGATCCTCGCCCCGTACATGAACGAGGCTGCCTCGGTGCTCGCCGAGGGCGCCTCGATCGATGCCATCGACCGCGCGATGCTCGACTTCGGCTACCCGGTGGGACCGATCGCGCTGATGGACGAGGTCGGGATCGACGTCGGCGCCAAGGTGGCCAAGATCATGTTCGACGCCTACGGCGAGCGGATGAAGCCGGTGGAGCAGCTCCAGGCGGTGCTCGATGACAACCGCTTCGGCCGCAAGAACCGGCGCGGCTTCTACCTCTACGGCGACAAGAAGAAGGGCAGCAAGAAGCAGGTCGACGAGTCAGTCTACGGGCTGCTGCCGGGCGGCAAGAAACGTCAGCCGATCAACGTCGAGGAGGTGCAGCTGCGCATCGCGCTACAGATGGTCAACGAGGCGGCCCACTGCCTCGGCGAGGGCATCCTGCGCAACCCGCGCGACGGCGACATCGGCGCGATCTTCGGCCTCGGCTTCCCGCCCTTCTTCGGCGGGCCGTTCCGCTACATCGACCGGCGCGGCGCCCAGGCGGTGGTCGACGACCTGCAGCGGCTGCGAGACCGCTTCGGCGCCCGCTTCGAGCCCGCAGCGGCGCTACACGACGCCGCCCGCAACAACCGCGTCTTCCGCGAAGACCGATAACCCCTCCTGCCAGGGTCGTGAAGGCGCGTTGCCTGCCATCGCGTTCGGCACTAAAATCACGCAGTGATCTGGTGGCCCCGTCAGCTGATCGGAGCCGAACGCCGCTGGAGCGCCGACGATGCCGCTGACAATGGAGTAGAGGCCAGTGCGAAATCCCTTTGGCCAGACCAAGGCCCTCGAGAACCAGATCGACGACTTCCTCGACACGATCGTCAAGGGCGCGCTGGCGATGAAGCAGGCGATCATCGCCTACCTCGACGGCAACCAGGAGGAGTTCGAAAACCGCATCGAGATGGTCAGCAAGCTGGAAAACAAGGCAGACGACCTCCGCAAGCAGACCGAGACGGCGCTCTACACCTACTCGCTGATTCCCGAGTCTCGAGGCGACGTGCTCGGGCTGCTCGAGACGATGGACAACGTGATCGATCGGGCCAAGCTGATCCTGCAGAGCTTCGAGGTCCAGCAGCCGTAGATCCCCACCGAGTACCGCGATCCGTTTCTCGAGGTCACGGAGAACTCGATCCTGGCGGTGGAGAACGTCGTCGCGGCCGCCCGCTGCTACTTTCGCGCCACGCACCAGGTGCGCGACTACATCAACAAGGTCGACTTCTACGAGAGCGAGGCGGACCGCACCGGCTTCCGGCTGAAGAAGCAGATCTTCAGCTCATCCGCGCTGGACCTGGCCCAGAAGCAGCATCTGAGATACTTCGCCGAGAAGATCGAGTCGATCTCCGATATCGCCGAGGACGTCGGCGCGCGGCTGGCGATCGCGACGATCAAGCGGTCGATCTGACCGAGGCCTGAATGGTCTGCGTCTACCTGCTAAGCGGCCTGTTCCTCGGCTGGTCCCTCGGCGCCAACGACGCGGCCAACGTCTTCGGCACCGCGGTCGGCACGAGGATGATCAAGTTCCGCACGGCGGCCGTCGCCTGCAGCCTCTTCGTCATCGTCGGTGCCGTCTTAGGCGGAGCCGGGGCCGCCCACACCCTCGGCAAGCTCGGCTCGGTCAACGCCCTGCCCGGCGCGTTCACGGTCGCGTTGGCGGCAGCCATGACCGTCACCTGGATGACCAAGCTCAGCGTTCCGGTGTCGACCTCTCAAGCAGTCGTCGGCGCGATCATCGGCTGGAACCTCTTTGCTGGCGCCCTGACTGACTACCACTCGCTGACCAGGATCGTCTCCTCCTGGATCCTCTGCCCGATCCTTGCGGCGGTCTTCGCGGTCCTGCTGCTCACGCTGACCCAGCGAATCCTCGGCCGGAGCCGGATCCACCTGTTCCGCCTCGACAGCTACACTCGCGTCGGGCTCTTCGTCGCGGGCGCCTTCGCCTCCTACAGCCTCGGCGCAAACAACATCGCCAACGTGATGGGCGTCTTCGTGTCAGCGGCCCCGTTCGGCACCCTCAGGATCTTCGGCGTCTTCACCCTCAACGCGGCACAGCAGCTGTTCCTGCTCGGGGCGATCGCCATCGGTGTCGGTGTCTTCACCTACTCGAGGCGGGTGATGTTGACCATCGGCAACGACCTGCTGCGCATGTCGTCGATCGGCGCGTTCATCGTGGTCCTCGCCCAGGCGCTGGTCCTCTTTCTCTTCTCCTCGGAGGGCCTCGAGAGGTGGCTGCTGGTGCACGGCTTGCCAACCATCCCGCTGGTCCCGGTGTCCAGCTCGCAGGCCGTGATCGGCGCGGTGATCGGCATCGGCATCGCCCAGGGAGCTCACAACATCCGCTTCCGGGTGCTGGGGCGGATCGCATCCGGCTGGATCTCGACCCCGCTGATCTCGGGGGCGATCACCTTCGTCCTGCTGTTCTTCGTCCAGAACGTCTTTTCGCTGGGGGTCTACTCGCCGGTCCACCACCGCGTCACCAACGAG